>DALZBD010000013.1:0-19384 GCA_031977515.1 Bacteroides sp.
TTTTATTCCATTTAACCAATCGTTCAACGGTTGTATTGTATTTTTTTGCGATAGAAGTAAGAGTATCTCCAGGCTGTACGGTATAGAGTTTCACTCCACCGGGAGCAAGGTTAGTAGCGCTTAACTCAACCATTTCAGGGGAGTTGTCCACATGTTGATTCCTTATCATACTATATCTGTTGAAATAGGAAGGGATATTTTCTGAATGGCTGAAGCCGTTTAGATTGGGAGGAGTAATATCTTCACTGGCTACGTACGCATACCCTAAACCTATTACGAATCCTTCATAGAATTGCCCTATGGATTGTAGAATCGCAAAATCTTGTATACTTATATATGTATGATTGTATTTAGGCATAGTGCTGATTATTTATACCCAATGATTCTCTAAGCTTATTCCATTGATTGATATTTCTCCGGAAGAAATGATCATATCTGTATTTAATCCTGTAAAGCTCTCTACTGTCCTTTGCAGGTTTACGCAATACCCATTTATAAATTCTATTTTCAGTGGCGCATTCGATGTCTTGGAGCGGAACTCTATTTCTCCGTTCCGCATGCAGGATGTCATTGCCCAGGTATAAATAGTATCCGGTACAGCTTCAGTCAGTGTGATCAGTATCCGGCCACCCCTCACTTCGTTCTGGGGTTGTCCTTTAAAGTCTACTCCCTGACCGACATTGATGCTAAACTGAGACAATTCATACTCCCTTCCTTCAAAGATAAACCATACTTCGAGGTTACTATCTACCTGTGTAAAGTTGAATAATCCTGAGGTTGCTTCTTTTACTTTGTTGGCCACACTGCTGTTTGCTACTGCGCTTGTTGCTGCGGTAATTGCCGTATTTTTTAATGTGTCTCCCATGTCCCTGTTTATTAATCGTTAAATCCGGTCCATCTGTTATTTAATTCCGTATCTCCTACAGTGAGTTTACGAGCCTGTAGAGTCAATTTGGTAGCAATGTATCCTTTCCCTTTCTGGGAGTAGTTGATCTCCATACCTATGCAGGCAGCATCCTGGAATTTTAATTTTTCGAGTGCCATATCGTTTTCGTCGCAGATCACGACTACTCCGTCGTGGTATTTTCTGGAATCGAGTGCCCACTGGATAATATCCATTGCGGGAATACCTGGAATAGTGACCAGAATGCCACCGCCCCGCACTTCGGTCTGGGCTTTACCATCGGTGTTTACTCCCTGTGAAAAACCGTAACTACAGCTTTCCAGTTCATAACTCTCTTTGTACAGCCCCATGATACTTGCATCACTGAGCATACCCAGTTTTAAAAAGCTTTTATGTCCGAACATATTCGTTGTTAGTTTTTATAATACTAATTTTTCGCGTTGTTGCCAGAAATACACAAATACGCTTCCCAGATAGATGCCAATGGCAGCTACAAGTAGCAGATCGGGTAATTTGCCGGAGAAAATGATGAAAAGTAGAAAAACAATATCCGATGTTCTGATCGTGTTTTTATACCATTGTTTTTGTGTCAGGGTATTCACCACAGTATATCTGCTTTTCGATTGCAGTATCGTGTGTTTTATTTTCTTCCATATCCATACCTCTCCGAGCAACAGAAAAGTCAATAATAGTAAGTTGATATATATCTGATGTACAGGAGTAAATGTAACGACATACATATCAAACGACAGGAAACCATAAAAAAGTGTATGGAATAGCGTGGCTGTAATGATATATATATTTACTCTGTTTTTCATATCTCTTTTACCCGTCAATAGGTTTTTAAGTGTTTCTTTTCTGAGACGCAACGTCTTGTGCTTCTGGAAACTAAATAATATCTAAGTTACAAAAAAAATCCTCGCTGTACACTTTCATACCTCTTTTTGTTTGACATCCCACATCAATTCCTCTTTGTTGTCCAGACTTATCACAATGATATCTCCGGTTTTGACTTTCCCACTGATCAGCATTTTGGAGATCGGACGCCTTACCTGATTGCGTATGGTGCCCGCCACCTGGCGTGCACCGTATTTGGGGTTGAATCCCCGGTGTGCCAGCATCCGTTCGGCTGCTTCCGTGAGTTCAATACCGATCCCTTGCTTATCCAGCAGGGCGGTGACACCCCGCATCTGTATGGCAAAGATTCTGACTAGCATGTCTTCGTTGATCGGCGCAAAGGGTACAATCTCCGACAGACGGGCCAGGTATTCCGGCCGGAAGTGACTACCCATGATCTCCATGAGCCTGGTGGTATCGGGCGTTCTGCCTTCAGTGATCTCTTTGGCCAGCCATTCGCTTCCTACATTGGACGTAAACAGGACAATGGCGTTTGAGAAATCGCCCTCTTTGCCCAAACGATCGTGCAGTTTGCCTTCGTCCATGATCTGCAGGAAGATGTCATACACCGATGCATGCGCCTTCTCAATCTCGTCGAATAGCACTACTGCGTAAGGTTGGCGGCGTATCTTGTTCACCAGCAGACCTCCCTCTTCGTATCCTACATATCCCGGAGGGGCACCCAGTAGTAAAGCAGCCGAATGCTCTTCTTTGAATTCCGACATATCCAGGCGTATCATGGCTTTCTCATCGTTGAAGAGTGCCTCTGCCAATGCTTTGGCAAGTTCCGTCTTTCCCGTACCTGTAGGGCCGAGCAGGAAGAACGAGCCAATCGGTTGTCCCGGTTTGTTCATGCCGCTGCGAGACTCCACAATAGCATCTGCCATTACCTTCAGGGCATTGTCCTGGCCTACGACCCTCCGGCGAAGGATCTCTTCCATCTGCAAAAGTTTCTCTTTTTCGCCCGACTCAATCTTGCCGATCGGTATACCGGTGGAGGCGGAGATTACCGCTGCCACTTCGTGCGAAGTGATGCCTTTGATCTCTTCTTTGGTCAGGCGGATGAGTTGCTCGAGCCTGCCTGTCAGGTAATCGATCCATTCTTCGGCAGTTTCAAATCCTGCTGTATCCGTTTCACCTTCCAGCATTCCGAGTAGGATGGGACTCAGTTTGTTGCTTATTGAGTAGGAGAGGATGCGCAACTTTTCTATCCGTTCGGCCTGGGGCGTCTCTTTTTCCTCCTCTATAGCCGCCAGTTGGCGGGAAAATTCAATGATGTCTCCTTTGGCTGTCTGGTTGACCAGCTTCACTGCCGACATCGTGCGGTCCAGCAGGTCGATGGCTGCGTCGGGCAGACGGCGCTCTTTGACGTAGCGTTTGGCCAGGTCTACACAGTCGCCCAGTGAATCCATGTCGATGCCGATTCCGTGATAGCGTGTATACCGGTCCAGTACCGCTTCGATCATACGTACGGTGGCCTCCCTGTCCGGTTCGCTCACCTGCAATACTTCAAAACGGCGGTTGAAGGCATGGTCCGGTTCGATCAGTTTGCGGTATTCTTCTACAGTGGTGGCTCCGATCACAGTGATCAGTCCTTTTGAGAGTTCCGGTTTCAGGATACTTGCTGCACCGTTGTTACCCTGCTTGGGATCAATCAGTACATGGATCTCATCGATAAACAGGATAGCACCGGGCGTAGATTCCAACTCTTTGATGATGCTTTTCAGACGGTCTTCTATCTCTCCTTTGTAGGTAGCCCCTGCAATCAGAGTGCCTGTATCCAGCTCATAGATCGCCGCATCTTTCAGGTATTGAGGCACATCGCCCTGTACAATGTTGTAGGACAGTCCGTCTATCATGGCGGTTTTTCCCACACCTGCGTCTCCGATGATGAGTACGTTCGGTTTGCCATGCCGTCCGAGCGTCTCCATCATCATACGGGTCTCGTTGTCCCGTCTGACAATGGGAAACACTTTCCCTTGGGCGGCTGCCTCTGTTTTGTTGATGCAGTATTTCAGGAGATGGGTTTTCAGTACCGGCATCTCTCCTCCGGAAGCTTCGGCCCGGGCCATCTCCGCTACCAGCGGAGGCTGTACCAGCGCCCCTCCCAGGAACAGGTCGTGGATATCCCGCTCCCGGATGGGGAAAGATCTCAGTTCATCCGCACTGAATCCCACTTCCGGGGCGGTGAGTGCGGTGAATACACAGATCGGATTGATCTCCAGCAGCCCCCATTTGAGCCGGACATTGTCTGCTTGCTCAAATACATCTGCCATCTTCTCGTTTGCCACAATATCGCCGGTTGGAGCTGCCTTCGGTACCTCTTCGATCCGCACCTCGGCCCACTCCCGGAGATAGGAAGGATCCTGTCCGAGGCTTGAAATGAAAGACTCTATGCCTATTTCCTTATGCATCAGTGCATACAGGAGATGGCCGGGGGTATAGCAGGGATGGCTGTAATCCCGTGCTATACCTTTGGCAATGCGTATCGCGTTTTGTACCGATTCGTTTAAATTCAGGAACTCCATCTGAGAATATTCAGGTTGTTTATTGCTGTTGGTATTCGGCCGCCCAATCTACATAATCATCTCCCTTGGTTCCGTCGAGCTGTATAATAAAGCTTTTGCCCGGGAAGTAAGGAGTCAGATAGAGGTTGAGATGTACGCTGTCTTTCTTTTGTTTGTCCTGTTCCAGACGCAACAGCTTAAACTCTTTGATGAGGCGATCCGGTCCCTGTACACTGTCGAGAAACGTCACAATCTGTGTGCGCAGATCTCTCTCGGTTTTGGATGTCCAGTTCTCAAACGCGCGGCGGTTGAGGAAGTCGAATAGCACTTTGGTGATATAATCGAACACACGTACCACGGAATAGGTTTGTAGTCCGAGGTTGTCTCCGTTGAAAAGAGTTTTGGCAGAGAATGCCATTACTTTGCCATATTCGTTCACTACGGGTACCAGTCCCATGCGTTCCAATTGTGACAATTCGCTTTTCTTCAGCTGGAAAGATACTTCTTCCACTTCATTGAGTCCACCGTATTTCTTACCGGCAGCTACCTGTGCCATGCGGGTGGTATAGACACGTCCCATCAATGCAGCTGAAGGAGATACATGCAGGTCTTCCTGTTCGCCCAATTCTTTGTATTTGGGACGTCCTACCAACCAGTTGCAAGCCATGATGACATTGCTTTTGTATACATCTCCACCCGTATGATTGGCATTGAAAAACATTTCTACCACATCGTCCGGTTTGTCGAGGTCGGCAAAGTCGGTAAACAGTTGCACTTTGTTGGCATGAGCGATCTTTGCCCATTTGTCCAGTACTTTGTTAGATCCCAGGTAGCCCGGTACGGCCATCAGCGAATAGTTGGTCCGGAGATCCAGGCGGTCGTAGTTTTGTTTCAGCTCAGCCGCCACGAAATCAATGAAACGTGGGTTGTCAATGTCCCTGATCTGCTCTTTGGAAGCATTCACAATGGTGACATTGGTGACTTTATCGGCTTCTGTATTTTTGTAGAACAGCATTACATTGCGGTAAGAACGTTCCAGTTCTTCTGCGGCTTTGACGGCCAGTAACTGGCTTTCGGTGAGACGTTGGGTAACCGACTCAGACTTGGCTTTGCACTTGTCGAGCATTTCATTGATGCTCGAAGAGTTGCTGAGCAGGTCGATCCACATCTCAAGATTGTTTTTCAGTGCCTCGCGTTCCTGTACCTTGCTTTCGTCGGTCAGGAATATCTGTTTCCTGGCCTTACGTTCCGGATTCAGGTTCTGTACCCCTTCCACAGAAGATTCCAGGAAGGAAAATCCACCGAACCTGGACAGTTTATCCAGTGATTCTTTTAAACTTTTCGCGCTTTCTTTTGCACCTGGCGCGGCGCTCTGGGTAGCCACAGGTTTTGTTTTTACAGCTTCTTCTGCCATATTCGTACGCTCTTAAAATTATTCGAGTTCTTGTTTTACATTGTTCAGTGCTGCTATAAATGCCGCTTTCATTTCCGGATCTTCCAATACGCGCTGAAGTACTTTGTTGGAACGAAGTTGCTTGACCACCCCTTCGTAAAAGTCTTTCTCCTGGCTAAGTTTGTTGAGGAAGTCACTTTGTTGGGTCATGTTTTTCACACTGAAATCCGCGACACTGTTGAAACGAAGGTTTTCCTGTACGGGCTGACCCTCTTCGTTCTCAAACTCCACATCCACGTTGGGGTGGAAATACGAAAATACTTCTTCAATGGTGGAAAGGCCGGTCACAGCATCCGGGATGATGGGCTCATCGGCAGTCAGATGCTCTACAATAAGCGCTCTGTTATCGGGGAGATTACCAATTCCTTCCGCGTTATCGATCCTGACTTCGTTGCCCCCTATTTCATAATCTAATATTGCCATAATAATTTTTCGGTTTTAAAATGAAAATTGCCCGCACAGGAACATAGCCTGTACGGGCAATCGTACGAATTACGCCTGTGGCCAGTTTTGTTCAAACTGGGCGCTGCCAATTTTCAGAACCTGTGCGGAAACTGAAATCTTGATGGTCATGGGTTTGGAACCAATAATATCAATATCTTCTTCGAAAGATATGATATACCCATTTTCCCATTCCAGTTCTTTCATCTTCGCTTCTTCGTCTCCTTTTTTGAAAACGATACTTCCTGAAATAGGTTTGAACTGAGATACCATTTGTTCAAGAATAGAAGTGTCTTCTGTAGACTCTACATGTACGTTTACTACTCCCCCGTAGATGTTTGAGGATGGACGACCTTTGGAGTCCACATCACGTTTCAGTGCATAGTTGCAATCCAACACGTCAAACTCTTTTCCGCCTAATTTCAGCGTTGCTCTAAATGCCATAATGATTAAATGTTAAATAATTAATAATAGTAATTATGTCTAAACTTACAGGCTGTGTAGACCATGTAAATGAAGTACCGTGTAATTATTTTGTTTTCGTTGGAACAAATGAAAGTAAAATAAATTTAAAAACAAAAGTTTGGATTAAATTTAACATATTTATTTTTTTAATCAAAATATTTGAGCTTAATTGTTAATTTATAAGAATAATATCGATATTTGATTTTAATTTTTTTCATTTTAAAGGTAAGATTCTACTAAAATATTTTTTTATTATTATTAACTAAGTTGTTTCACAAATCTACGTTCTCATTTCTTTATATAAAATATAAGTTTTTATTTTATTGATAGTTATGACAGAGAACGGGTAGTGAAATGAAATTTAGAAAGTCGTGTTTATGTGGTTTAATACACAATTTTTTATAGTTTGTTCTGGCATTCGATAACTATATTTTACTGATCTAATTTTTTTTTAGTTAAATGCCATTTTATTGTCTGTTATATAATAGGAATAGAAATTTTATGTATGTATTGTGAATATATATAAATAAAAAAGATTGTGTTTTACTATTTCTAATCCGGATAAGAGAAAAAATATGATTCTATTGACGTTGGCACATATTTCTGATAAAAAACATATTGTATTTTTATAAATAGGATCAGGTAGGGATGGTTGATTGGGAAAATAAATCTTTATGTATAATTCCCGGAATCCTATACGTCCTTATGTGTGAGAGGGGATGATTTCATCTCTTGTAAAAGTGAGAAAAGCAGATTGTATCTTTTGCAGGGTTCTGTTAAAGAAACATACAGATTTATTCGAGGAACTATTCTGTTTCTTGCTGAATGCTGTAAACAGACTGTGGAAAACGGTCGAAAGAACATTCAGTGGGAAGGCAGGTGTCTGGTTTGCCACACTATCATCTCTCCTGTATGAGCATGAGGTATGGTTTATTTGCTGTGAGCAAGAGATAAGAATAATCAGAGGAGTGAAAGTATAGGAAGAACTGGCAGATCTTTCGGAGTTTTATCCGGGTAGGGCATACAATCTATGCAGTGTAGCAAAGAGGAAATGTTCCGATTGGTTTTGAAAATCGGAGGTTATTTTTTTGTAAGCACTCCGATAGGGAGAAGACTGGGTCCGGGGAGGCAGGTAAACATACACAATATATACCCCATATATACCCCTGTGGAGCGACCCGGTACTGTGAATCTACAGGAGTATATATTTTAGGGTTGAGAATAGGTTTTTGTCTGTTACCTTTTGGTTTTACCCAATCTTTTCCAAACTTTCCAGATTCTTTTCGACCTGCTCTTCGCTCAGTTCATAGTTGACCAGATTGCCCGACAGGTAACTATCGTAAGCAGTCATATCGATCAATCCATGTCCCGACAGATTGAAAAGGATTACCTTTTCTTGTCCGGTCTCTTTGCATTTCAGTGCTTCCTGAATAGTAGCTGCAATGGCATGGCTCGACTCCGGTGCGGGAATGATTCCTTCTGCTTCGGCAAAGAGACATCCGGCTTCGAATGATTCGAGTTGTTTGATATCCACAGCCTCGATCAGTCCGTCTTTCAGCAATTGAGATACAATGGTACCTGCTCCGTGGTAACGCAGTCCTCCGGCATGGATGTTGGCAGGAGCAAAGTTGTGTCCCAGGCTATACATTGGAAGCAAGGGAGTATATCCGGCTTCATCACCAAAATCGTAGCAAAATTTACCACGCGTCAGTTTGGGACAGGAGGCAGGTTCGGCAGCAATGAAGCGGGTCTTTTTTCCATCTTTGATGTTGTGGCGCAGGAAGGGGAAGGAAATACCTCCGAAATTCGATCCTCCTCCGAAACACGCGATCACGATGTCCGGATATTCACCCGCCATCTCCATCTGCTTTTCAGCTTCCAGTCCGATCACACTTTGGTGCAACGCCACATGATTCAATACCGATCCGAGTGTGTATTTACAATTAGGAGTAGACATGGCCAGTTCGATAGCTTCTGAGATAGCAGTTCCCAGGGATCCCTGATAGTTTGGATTTTTGGTAAGTATATCTTTTCCGGCACGGGTCGACATGGATGGAGAAGGAGTTACCTGTGCTCCATACGTCTGCATGATACTCCGGCGGTAAGGTTTCTGCTCATAACTGATCTTTACCTGATAGACCGCTGCGTCGATACCAAATATTTTGGCTGCGTAAGAAAGTGCAGCTCCCCATTGTCCGGCACCTGTCTCTGTGGTGATGTTGGTTACTCCCTGCTTTTTGCAATAATAGGCTTGTGGCAGAGCAGAATTGAGTTTGTGTGAACCTACCGGACTTACACTTTCGTTCTTGAAGTAGATATGCGCCGGGGTTCCCAACGCTTTTTCCAGTCCGTAAGCCCGTACCAGGGGTGTACTGCGGTAATAGGTGTACATTTCTCTCACCTCTTCCGGTATTTCTATCCATGCATCGGTCTGGTTGAGTTCCTGACGACACAGTTCTTCTGCAAAGATCGGGTACAGATCTTCCGCTTTGAGTGGCTGTTTGGTTGCAGGGTGGATAGGAGGCATTGGCTTGTTTACCATATCTGCCTGAATGTTATACCAATGAGTCGGGATTTCTTCTTCAGAGAGGAAATAGCGTTTTCTCTTGTTATTCATAATATCTGTGTTTTGGGTTGAATGATGCCCAAATGTAAGCAATATATTTGATTTAATAATAAAAGCATCTTGTGATTGACTGCTAATCTTAAGAAAAGTCAGATTGACATATCTTATTTTATATGTTTTTTAGACATAAGAACATAAGAACATATTTTTATTCCGTGGATTGCTGCTATTACCTGAATTTCCTCTCTTAAATTCTTTTATTTTTAATGTATGAAAAACGATTTTTATCGTCTTTGACTAAGTTTTGTTTTCACTCTTTGCTTTGTAACTTTATATTTTTATCTTTGTTTCTCCGAAAAAGGAGCATTGGGAATGGGAGTGTATAGAAACACATACGAATGCTATTACTTTTTCTATTTTTGGCCGAATAAACAGGAGATCTTATTTCGAAACAAAGAATTCTGTAATTAGTAGAGAAAAATATATTTCAATTACATACATCTGGTTAAATCTTTAATTACTCTATTATGAAGACAAAAGTAATTTTATGTGTTTTGGGTCTGTTGTTGTGTGGGACACCTTCTGTACAGGCACAATCGTTTCTGAAAAAAGTAGGTAAAGCAATTGACAAAGCTGGTAATGCTGTGGATAAAGCTGTGGATGATCTACTGGGTACCGGTAGCGAGGAACCAAATCAGAAACAACAGGAAACCTCTACTCCTGTTCAGGAACAGAAGCAGCAGGCACAAGTGCAGGCGGCAACAACAAAATCTACTCCTGAAGTTGCACAGGAAAAGGTGGAAACAGGAACCTATTCTTTTCATTTTTCTTCTATGTCAGAAGATGAGCTAAAGAGTTATTTTGCAGCCAATTATATTGATGATGCTACCCGTCAGGAATTGAAAATCGATCAGATCGTTTACAAAAGACTTTCCGTGGGTGATTCAGAGACCGAAGATAATAATGTGTATACCCATAAATTGTTGCGGGAAGCCTCCAACCAGTATATATCTAAAGGTCCTTTGTTTAAGCGAACCAATCGGGGTACTATCCGCAGAGTGTATATAGGTGTGTCCAGTGTAAATGGAATGGATGTGTATGGCTTTCTGGTTAGCTACGATGCCGATGGAAACTACATAGACAGTAAGTATGTGGATGGCAGATATACGCTGGAGGCTTTTAGCCGTTACGATGGAAACAAGATTCATGTGGAACATCGGACCGGAGGAGAAAGTTGGACCGAGACGTATGTTCCACAGGCAGATCTGACACTCCGGAAAACAGATTATTCGGGCAATCCTTTGTAAAAATCATATCATTCTATATAGAGAGGCTATAGGGACAGATAGATCCCTATAGCCTTTGTTTTTTAATACAGGATGAGGGGATATTGATCGGTCAGTAGGTATTTTTTTGATGTAAGTCATTATTTATTTCTACATTTGCGGACACACTTTTATTGAAATGAACAAGATCCCTCTCCATCGGCTGTCCGAACAATCTCCTGGTGAGATCGCTATTGTCCGTTACATTTCGGAAGATGGTGAATTGCCTGCCATAGACTATGCGCATAAAGACGACTACTATATGTTCTTTTTCGTAGAAGGAGGTTCGGGTGCGATCCTGCTCGATTTTCAGGAGTTTGAAGTGACCGGTGCTACCATACGTTGTATCCTGCCCGGGCAGATACATCTTCCTCTGGGGTCGGTACGTATCAATGGATGGGTGATCGCAGTGGATAGTATGCTGATCAAAGACGAATACAAAGAGTTTTTCGAAGCCTTTTCCATGCTGGAAAGCAATATCCGGCTGACCGAAACGGAGATCCGTGAACTGGGAAATGCTGCCACGGCAATACACAGACGCTTCAGACCGGGACGTTCACCCATAGAAGAGACCGTATTGCGGGATATGTTTTCCGGTTATATCGGTATGTTTGCAGAGATCTATCAGCGGGGATTTCCTGTTTCGACGAACAACCGGTTGGCCTATCTTACTTTTCAGTTCAAAAAGCTGTTGTCTATACACTATCAATCCCTGAAACGCCCTTCCCAGTATGCCTCTTTGCTGAATATCTCCACGGTCTATCTCAATGAGGCGGTGAAGAATACCACCGGATTGTCGGCAAGCGAATACATCCACAATGAGATTATCCTGCAGGCCAGGCGGCTGCTATACTATACCCGGCTAAGTGTGAAGGAGGTTGCACAGGAACTGGGATATGACGATTATGCCTACTTCACCCGGCTGTTTACCAAGATCTCCGCTCTTTCGCCCACACAGTTCCGGAAAAAATACCTCGATTAGTCCAACTTCTGCCGCAGTTTCTCTATTTCCTGTCAGAGTAATCTGCAGTTACTTTGTACAATCATTTAAATCAGATTGTAACATGAGTAAAACAGCAGATCGTTTGGATTGTATGAGTACACCGTATATATATGCCAATGTACGTGAGTGTACAGCGTGTTGGAGATGTATCAATGCCTGTCCGGGGCAGCTCATCGGTAAAGTCGGTTTTCTCTGGCACAGGCATATTGTCATCAGAGCAGGAGAGGACTGTACAGGCTGTCAGAAGTGTGTTAAGGCCTGTCCGCGGGGTGTATTTGTTCGACGTTGAATGTATTCTCACGACAAAATGAAGAAATTGTTTCTATCCAAAAGAGCCAAAGTCTTTGTCGATGTACTTCTGGGCATAGGACTGATTGCAGTGGCGATCTGCTCCAAATCGCAGGGGCAGATCACAAGTTCCTGGAGCGACCCTCACTGTATTGTCAGTTCCATCTGGTGTGTATTGATCGTTGTACATATTGCGCAGCATTGGAAACTGATCTGTGCCTTTACAAACCATAAAGTCGTTGTACGTAATAAGATCACGGCATTGACGATTCTCTGTATAATCCCGATGTTTCTGAGTATATTGGTGTTTTTATGTAAGGTGCACTTCTACTCTTTGCATTTTCATGGAATTATCGGAAGACTGTTTGTGTTGACCATCCTTGTGCATACTATGGATCAACTAAGGAGAAGCTCCCGAAAATCCCGGAAAAGGAAAGGATAACAAATCGAATCGACGTGAATCAATAATTACTTTGTAACAGACATATTTTCTGATTATTCAGGGTTTTAGCTACTTTGGTTGAATTTCAGATAAATGTATTATAGAGTTTATTTTATTTCACAATGTATCTGTAGCTTCTTCAAGGCTACAGACACATCGTAAATCATATAGCCGAAACTACATCGTACATCCGACACCCTACTAATAAATCCTATACTCTAAACAGAATCGTAAATCATTTCACTTTTTCCTATAATTTCTACTCCGTAGCGAACCGCTTAATAAGTATACATTTCCGGTTAATTATTCCATTCATTCATTCATTGCTTCTATTCCTCTCTGAAGCTTTCACAGGCCTCTTTGTCTATTTTCTCCTCTGTCTCCGGGATAGCCTGTTTCCACACCATATTTCTAAAAACTCTACCGCAGGTCTTAAAGTGTAAGTAACAAACCGGATTTTGTAAAACCCCAATTCCTCTGCTTCCTATATTTGCACAAAGCTTATTATATAAATGAAAGGATAATCCTATGGAAACACAAAAAAACTGTAACTCTTCTTAAGACGATTCTTCAGCATACTGCCATTCGGGCAGAAGTCTTGCGGTCGGGACTTACTAAAAAGCGACCAGTTAAATCATAATATGAATGAAAACCAGAAATCAAATGAGTAAAAGCAAATTACTTCTGATTGTATTCTCATTTTTAATGTTGGGTACAGGCGATGCCTTTGCGCAGACAATCACTGCCCGGGGTGTTGTACAGGACAAATCGGGCGAGCCGATTATTGGGGCAAATGTGTCTGTGAAAGGTACAGGTACCGGTACTATCACCGATCTCGACGGTCGGTTTACGTTGCCGGATGTCCAGGCGGGCAGTACTCTTTTAGTAACTTACATCGGTTATATAAATAAGGAGTTGACGGTCAGAGACCAGGGCAATCAGCTGGTCGTACTCGAAGAAGACAACCGCACACTGGATGAGGTTGTAGTAATTGGTTACGGTACGGTAAAACGTCGCGACCTGACGGGAGCTGTAGCTTCTGTCAAAGGAGAAGAACTGGCAGCCAATCCCGTATCTAATGTCACCCAAGCCCTTCAGGGACGTCTGCCAGGGGTAAATGTGGTGTCACAGGACGGCCGTCCCGGTGCTACCGTATCGGTACGTGTGCGCGGAGGAGGTTCGATCACCCAATCCAATGATCCTCTCTATGTGGTAGACGGCTTCCCGGTAGGTAATATCAGTGATATTCCCGCTTCCGAGATCGAAACCATCGATGTACTGAAAGACGCCTCTTCCACTGCTATCTACGGTGCCCGTGGTGCCAACGGTGTCATCCTGATCACGACCAAGAGCGGTAAATCCGGTCGTATCAAGGTCTCTTACGACGGATACGTACAGCTCAAGAACGTAGCGAATACTCTCTCTACCCTTTCGGCACAGGAATATGTGCTCAACAGTTGGAGTTATGCAGCTTCCCGCGGTACGGCCAATCAGGATGCTGTGGAGAAATACTTCGGCCTGGGAAGCAAATACGGCAATCATTATGCTGACTATGCCCATGTCAAAGCGCACAACTATACAGACGATGTGTTGCGTACAGCCTTTTCGCACAGCCACAACGTAAGTGTTTCAGGCGGTACGGAAAATAGCAAAGTGATGTTTACCCTGGGTTATATAAACGATGAAGGTATCAAAATCAATTCCGATCAGAATCGCATGAACGCAGCCTTCAAACTGCAACAGAAACTCAGTAAGAGATTGGATCTGGATGTAGACCTGCGCTATACAGAATCTACGCTGAACAGCTATGAAAACATGACGCTGTCCGAAGCTTATCGCTACCGCCCGATCGACAATCCGCTGGGTGGTGTGGATTATTCGGAAGTAGCTTCGGGATTCAGTTTCGGTATTGCCAATATCGACGATAAGAATGATCCGGTACGTCTGATCAATGACGTTACCAATGAATCTTATTCCCGTTCGCTGAGAGGTTCGGCCGCACTGGCCTGGGAGATCATCGACGGTCTGGTAGCCCGTAGTGAGGTATCACTTTCGCGCGGTTCATCGAAAAGTTCGTATTATGAAGACGGATACACCAATGGAGACAAGCGTGCTACGCTGGGCCGTGGTATGAGTGAAGGTTTTCGTTCCGTGAGTACGGTGAATTATAACTTCAATATCGGTGACAACAATTCTTTCTCTGTACTGCTGGGTAATGAAATATTGAAGTCCAAATCGGAATCTTCACAGCTCTCAGGCCGTGGCTATCCGGATAATTTTGACTACAAGACTGCTATGGGATTGATTCATACCGCAACGACCTCTTTCTCTTCCACCAATTCAATCTCAGTTCCCTCTCATACGGTATCATTCTTCGGGCGACTCAATTACAATCTTTACGACCGCTATCTGTTCACCGGAACCTTCCGTGCGGACGGTTCTTCCAAATTCGCACCTAACAATCGTTGGGGATATTTTCCGGCAGCAGCTTTGGCATGGAGGCTTTCCGAGGAGGCTTTTATGGAAAGTACGAAGGATTGGCTCTCCAATCTCAAACTTCGTCTATCTTACGGAACTTCGGGAGCCGATAACATCAGTTCCAACCTCTGGCAGGAGACCTGGTCAAGCCTCGGTACAAGTAGTAATCATACGCCGATCAACGGAGAGTTTGTCTCTTTCTATCGTCCCGATGGCCTGCTGGCTAATCCCGATCTGAAATGGGAAACAACAATTTCGCGCAACCTGGGTCTGGACTTTGACATTCTCAACGGCCGTTTTGGTGGTAGTGTGGAGGTGTACTGGAATACAACCAAAGACCTGTTGATGGCTGTGCCGGTAGACAACACCACCGGATATGCCTATCAATTCCAGAACTTTGGACAGACTTCCAACCGTGGGGTGGAGATTTCTCTTCATGCCGACCTGATTCGTCAGAAGGATTTCCGTTTCAATGTAGGAGCTATCTACAACTACAACCGCAACCGATTAGATAAATTGCCGAATGCGGAGCAATATCTGTATTCTTCCTATTGGGGATCCTCCTCACTGGTTCCTACCAATGACTATATGTTCCAGGAGGGTAAGGCTATCGGTCTCGTACGCGGATTTATTAGCGACGGGCATTATTCGGTAGACGACTTCAATTATGTGGGTGGTCAGTATGTATTGAAGACAGGAATTCCTGATATCACAAAGGCGCTGACAGCTACCTATATGCATCCCTTTGATCTGCCCGACGGACAGACTGCTTTTCCGGGTGCTCCCAAATTCATTGATGTAGACAGTAGCGGTACAGTAGATCTGGAGGATGCCACCTGTCTGGGTGAAGTGATGCCCCGACATACGGGAAGTTTTCAGCTCAATTTTAACTATAAGAACTTCGACCTCTCTACCAATTTTACATGGGTAGCAGGAGGCAAGATCTACAATACGGCAGCTATGAGCGATGCTTCCGGACTGGAATTTGTCGGTATCGGTGCGCAACGTGCTTCATGGGTGGCCAAAGCGTATAAGGTATATAATGTGAATGCTGCAGGAGATCTGTATGCAGTGACCGACCCGACTGAGTTGGCTGCGCTCAATGCCAATGCCAAGTATCATCTGCCTTATCATCAAAGTGGTATTACTGCCTCCGAATGGTTGGAAAACGGTTCGTACCTGCGTCTGCAAACCCTGACTATCGGATATACATTGCCGAAGAGTGTACTGGCTAAGATGAAGATAGAGAAGATGCGTTTTTATCTGACCGGAACCAATCTATTTACCATTACCGGCTATTCGGGTGTAGATCCGGAAGTGAATGCGAGTCCTACAGGTCAGTCCGGATTCTACAGCAATCTGAGGGTTTTTCCTACCCTGAATATGGATCGTGGAACCTATCCGCGTGCCCGTACGTTCACGCTGGGAACCAATATAACCTTCTGATCCGTAATTAATTTAATATTAAAAACAGAAAACAATTATGAAAAAGATACTACATATAGCTCTTGCTTCGGCCATCGTATGCACGTTGGGCAGTTGTCAGGACTTTCTGGATACTTCTTCTCCAAGTGTCGTCGATCGTGATTTTGTCTTTTCCAACGAAGAGTCGGCGCGTGCTGCCCTGTATTATGGTTATGAGACCCTTCGGGCCAACAGAAGTGTACATTCCACAGGATTCTTCTGGCACCCGGTCTGGGGGTCCGACATCGAAGATTCGCAGGATCTTTACGATGAAGGTAGTGCAGGTATCCTGCAGAAATGGTTTTATCCCACGGGTACGGATTCCTATAACATCGATACGGGAGAGGGTACCGAAGTGTTTACCAAGCTTTATGAGACTATTGCCATTGCCAACTCATTGATTGATAGCTTTGAGAAACTCAGCAATTTCGAGGAAATAATGAGTGGTGTAGCCAATGGGCTCTCGGATGTTTACGGACAAGCTGTTGCCTTACGTGCTACTTGCTACTGGGAACTGTGTCGCTGGTACGGTGATGTACCTCATACCCTTGAGATGGGGGAGCAAGCAGAGGGGTTGACTTCGCGCTATGCGATCTATGACTACCATATACAGAAACTTATTGAGGTAGAACCGTATATGTATCGCCCGGGAGAGGGTGGTAATCGTGCCGATGTGATGAATCGTACATATGTACAGGGGTTGATTGGCCGTTTGTGTCTGTACAACGGTGGATACGCCACACGACGTACCGATCTGGGTGCTGACTTCTATGTAGACGGAGAAGGTAAAGTACTTACTTTCGACGATTGGAGTGTAGAGAAAAACGGAGCCATTTATGGCCGTCGCAGCGACTGGAAAGACATATTTGCTATTGCCAAAGGATATCTGCTTGATTGCGTCTCTGATCCGGGTTCGGTGGTGTTTCACACTACAGATCCTCGTTCAAGAGGCAGCAACGGACAGGAATATAACAATCCTTTTCAATATGCCTTCCAGCAGATGCATGCGGGAGATCATGTGACACTGGCCGATGAGTCTGTGTATGAAATTCCACAGGAGTATGACTATAGCTCCGATCGTCCGGCCTATATCGGTCGCCCTTCTTCCGGAGGAGATGGTCAGGCACCTTGCATTGCCTGCGGACAGGATCGTATACAAGCTCATTTCTACTATGGATGGTTTGACAACAATGACCTGCGTCGCGATGCTTCTGTTTGCGTGACTGGAAGCACAGGTCAGGGTGAAGAACTGATCCAGTCGTTCGATCGCAGCGCATGGGGCAGAGGAAGTGGTCCGGGTACCAATAAATGGGACTGGAACCGTTTGCCTTCACCGAATACGAAGTCCTACGGTACATCGGGTATCAACATCTCTTATATGCGTATTTCAGATGTCTATCTGATGCTGGCCGAAGTATGTGCCGCATTGGGTGAAGAGGGAGTTGCCAGGACGTATCTGTCAATTGTACACAACCGTGCGTTCCCAGACAATAACGATCCCCATTTTGATAAATATATCTCAGATTGTGGTTCAGTGTATAACGCTGTGATCAAAGAACGCGCACTGGAGTTCAGTGGAGAGGGTGTACGTCGTTTCGATATTATCCGCACCGGTATTTTGCCCGAAGTGGCTGTGGAAAACAGGCGCGTCATGAAAGCAATCATAGCAGGTATACGTACAGACGGCTATTATACTTTTGATAATGGCAATCAGATCCCTGCCTATATCTGGACCAAGATGGTAGATGCCAAAACGGAATACGGCTATCGCCTCACTGCAGGCACTCCTGAGGGTGCCGAAGATGACCCGGTATTGTTCCCGGGGTGGAGAGGACAACACGATGATTGGGGTTATCTTGTTCCTGCCTATAAAGATCAGAACATGACCAATGTGGCTATCAAAGGGTTGTTTGAATACATTAAACCCGGTAGTCCGGAAGCCCTTGCATTGGAAGCAGACGGATACGAACAGACTCCCTGGGCTATTGATATGCTGGATTATGAAGATTCGTATGCAACGAAACTCTTTGCCGGATATACCGATGAAGACTATGCTGCGAAAAATCCGCCGATCCATTTGCTTTGCAATACCTATCAGACACTTCTGAATTCGGGTATTACCAACGGCTACGGTTTCAGACAGCAATAAAATATTAAATAAGTAAAACCTGATTTTGTTGACTGATATGTATTTTTAAATTCATTAGGGGTTAGTTTTATATAAGGATTGCCATCTGATAAGAAGGGTGGCGGGATAATAAAGGGTTGTCAGGGAGATTTTCTCCCGACAACCCTTTTTGTCTGCAATGTAGTAGAACTGAGTATGTAGATAACTCTGGTTATTTTTTACCGTTTATCCTTTTTTTATACTGGTAGATGATTTCAGAAATCATGTGGGGCAATCGATTATCTTTTACAAACCAGTCATTGTCAATGTTCTAATGCTCGAATGTGCTGATAAGAACAGTCAAATCCCGGGCTGTTTCTGTCCCGGATAAGTTTTGTAGCAGGGTTTTTAGTAGAGTTCTGATCGTATTCAATTGATTTACAGAAAAGGAGTAATCCGGAAGTAGAGTATACTTATCGTATTCCCCACTTTCTATTTGAGAGAGAGTTTCCGGAATCTTATCTACCATAACTCTTAGTTATGAATTTAAAAAGGTATTTCTATACGGAAATGTGAAATACATAGATTCTATGTTTTCTGTTTCAGATACTTTGGATCTACATAGTCTGTGAGCCAAACTCCGTTGTCCGATTGATAAAACAGTATACCGTCTTTGTACATCTTTTCGGCACATATTGTGAAAATTGCCGGCCGACCGTGACGACTGCCTACCTTGTGAGCTGTATCCCAGTCGGGGCTCAGATGCACATGCTGGCGGTTCATTTTCCGGATACCCTCCTTCCATAGAATATCTGCCGAGTGAGTAGCTGTACCGTGAAAAAGAAACGGGGGTGGCTTCACGGGAGTGAGCGACAGATCTACCTTTATGGAATGACCCTGATTGGCCCTGATCCGTGTGCCGTCTTCATGAAAAGAAAAACGTTTCTTATCATTAGTTGCTACTACCTCTTCCAACTCGGTACGGTTGAATCGTACACCCTTCCGGGCACAACGATACATGAGTTCTTCCACATCTGCCCAGCC
>DALZBD010000014.1:0-19383 GCA_031977515.1 Bacteroides sp.
ACCAAACTGGCCATCAGTCTCATGTATGTATTCTAAAAAACAGCCGGAACAATGTAAAAGAATCTGTTATTTATACTTGTCTGCCTGTGCGCCCTGGGGATGTACGGACAGAATGCCCCGGAAGGAATCCGGGCTACCGATCTGACCTTTCAGAAGGGGGCCGATGGACTGCTCGATATACACATGAACCTGCAACTGACGCGCGGATTGGATATGAGATCCAATCAGTACGTGACCCTGACACCCGTGATCCGCGGAGGAGGACAGGAACGGGTGCTTCCCGAGGTCTATGTATACGGACGCAAGCGCGAGATCGTATCCGAACGCAACGATCTGTTGCCGTTGAATGCCTATCGTATCGAGCGTCGCGACCGCCATTCGGAACAGAATATTCCCTATCAGGCCTCTGTGACCTATGAACCCTGGATGAGGGATGCGGAGCTTTTCCTCGAACAGAATTGGTGTGGATGCGACAACCGTCAGGAGGAGAATTACGCCTCTCTGCTGGCTGGTATTCCTACCTTCATCGACGAATCGTATGTACCTCGTACGCGTGGAGTATACCAGGTACCCGAACAGGAGATCGTAAAGAACCGCTTCAAAGAGAGCAGTGCTTTCGTGGATTTCCCGGTAAACCGTACCGAATTGCATCCGGATTATATGAACAACCCCAAAGAACTTGCCCTCATCCGTGCATCGATAGAAGATGCGGATATGCAGGAGGTATCGGCGATCCGTATACATGGTTTTGCCTCTCCGGAAGGGGGATATGCCAACAATGCCCGTCTGGCACAGGGACGCGCGGAGACTTTGCGTAAATACATCATGGATAAGTACAACTATCCGATGTCTCTCTTCCAGGTGACTTCCACTCCGGAAAACTGGGAAGGATTCCGCAAGCAACTGGTAGATTCCGACCTGGCGGAGAAAGACCGGATCCTGGCTATCGTGGACAGTCAGGCAGCGGAAGATGCCAAAGAACAGCAACTGAAACAATTCGGTGCTACCTATACGATGATCGTCAGGGACTGGTTTCCCAAACTGCGTCGTTCGGACTACCGGATCAATTATATCGCAGCTCCTTTCACAGCCGAGGAGGCACGTAGGGTGGCGGTCGACCGTCCGCAAAACCTGAGTTTGTATGAATTTTACCAGGCAGCGCAGCTGGCCGGAAGAGGTACCGACGAGTACAACTACCTGATCGAAACAGCCGTGCGTATGTTCCCCGATGATCCCGTTGCCAACCTGAATGCGGCTTCCATGGAACTTGAACGGGGCAATGTGGCAGCAGCCAGACGCTATATGCAGAAAGCACCTGCCAATACATCAGCAGCTCTGAACAATATGGGAAGTATTGCCTTGCTCGAAGGAAATTACGACCAGGCCGAAGAGTATCTGGAGCGGGCCCGTAACGCAGGTGTGTCGGAAGCGACACACAACATCAACGAACTGAACCGGAAACGCGGAACAGGAGTCGTAACAGCATATTAGGATGTAAAATTGGACTATTTACAATTTACGATTGAGATTACATCATGTATTTGAAATCGTAAATCGTAAATAGTCCCATTGTAAATAAAAGAGTCCAGTGCATAAAATTAGTATGTATGAAGAAGAAAGTCGTATATATGATCGCTCTTTGCTTCTTTGCCCTGTGGACAGGGTGTTCGATCAAAGAGGGATTTATAGATAAAGATTGTCCGCCAGGACCCGGACCCGGGCCGGGAACGGACAAAGAGACATTGAAGATCGTTTTTGACTGGGGCGATTCGCAACAGGTGAGTCCCGATCAGCCGATCAACCTGATGATTACCGATTCCGACAAAAAAGATAGCCTTTTGACGTCCGGTCCGCAGGGAGTCACCGTACAACTTGATCCTGATACCTATCAGGTGACTGGATATGAGAATGCGGAGAATGTAACAGTAGCAGATGAGGTGGTGACAGTAGCCACACTGGCCGATGGTACGGCTGCCGAACCAGGCGCTTTCACCGGAGGTACGGTGACAGCACAGGTGAAGGCCGATGTGGAAGACCAGACCATTGTGGTGCCGATGCGCTGGCAGACCCGTGAGCTGATTGTCCGTGTCTTGTTTCTCGGTGAAGGTGTCCCTGACCTCGTAGATACGGAGGGATACCTGTCGGGAGCGACGCTGTCCAGGCCTATCAATGAAGGTTTTGCACCGTTGGACGGCCAGCCGAGGCATGCTGCCATCACGAGTGGCAGCATTACCTGTCCGTTTACGAAAACAGCCGATGGATGGTATCAGGCTTCACGCCACTTGCTGGGGCTGGACGGAGATGCGGATCAAAGGCTGTATGTGAAACTCATTTTTACAGACGGATTTATGAAAGATCTGAATTACGATGCTAAAGATGCTTTGCTGGAGTTTCATACCTACAGGGTCGATGAACCCTGGGTGCTCGAATTTGTCCTGAACCTCGGAACAGGTTTTGAGGTAGAAGTGGTGGATTGGAGCTCAGGACCCAGCTCGGTGATCATTGCCGACTAAGACAGATCCCGAAAGAAGATAGTATACAGAAGATAGTGAACCAGTGTATAGATAGAAAAGGGTATACAGAAGATAGATAGTATACGGATAGAGGACAATAGATAGAAGATATCCGGGAGAAGAGGATATCCGGGCGATAGAAGAAGTAGAGAAGAATATAGAAAGATATTAACCCTAACCAGATAGTTATGAATATGAAAAAGTTTTTTTACGTAGGTGCAGCCCTGTGGGCGTTTGGACTGACCGGATGTACCAATGACGACAGCAATGCCCCTGACCCGATCCTTTCGGAAGATCAAGTGGCCATCAACGTATCGGCGGCCCTTACCATGAATACCCGTGCGGCAGATGACCACTGGGACCCGATGGACTCCATCGGTATCAGTATGTTCAAACCCAATACCATGGAGGTTGTCGACGGAAGTTTCAACCGGGAATACATCACTCCCAATTCCAACGGTATCTTTAACCCGGCCACTATTCCTTCCACCATTTATTTCCCGCAAGACGGCAGTACGGTAGAGTTTAAATCCTACTACCCCTACCTGCCTACGCTGGGCAGTGATATGGAATATCCGGTATCGGTGGCCAATCAGACCAATCTTCCTAAGATTGATCTGATGACTTCGGAGCACGTATCAGGTACTTCACGCGCTACCCCTGACGTGGTGCTGGAATTCCATCACCGCCTGACCAAGCTGGTGTTTGACATCGAATTTGAAGAGGACTTATTCTCACTGGATGGAGGTACACTGGTGATGCAGGGAATGAAGACGCAGGGCGAGTATGAACTGTATCAGGATGTGCTGACTGTGGATGATAACAGTATAGCCAATATCAATGTGCCTACGACCACCACCGACGATAAGATGACGGCCACAGCCATTGTACTACCCCGTGCGGCGGGCGATGGAATTGTATTCCGCATCACCACATCGGGTGGAGAGACTTTCAACGCGCGTATGATGGACAATCTGGAACTGAAAAGCGGATTCCAGTATAAATTTATAGTGAAACTTCGCAAGACAGGAGTTATCAATATAGAAACCTACATCGTCAATTGGAACGATGGTGGAGAGTATGAGCTGATAGCAGACTGACGGTGTGAACAGGTGCCTGTATATCCCTGTAGGAGATACAGGTATATTCCCGTGGTTGAGGTACGAACCCCTGGAATAGGAAGCTTACACGCTATTCAATTTTGAAAAGGTTCCATACAGGGTATGGAATCCCGTACCACACAAAGGCCGGGTAAGGAATCGACCTTATCCGGCTATCAGATAAAAAATGTGCAGAGAACGTGCACAACCAGTGTATAAATAAGAAATCAGAAAGTAAGGACTTCCCATGGAGACGGCCTGTATCCTCTGTCTGGCAAGTAAAGGACAGAAAGGCAATGCCTGCCTGAGCGGTATATCTCCCGAGAGGATAGAGACGTCGGTGAAGGAGATAAATGATCCGGAAGTTTCTTTGTACAAAAGCCAGACTTTTGCAGTGCTTACTGATTTAAAACAGAGGATGACCTATGAAATTAAGAATCAACCCGTTTGTCCCGGCGATGGCTCTGGTGCTATCTCTATTCTCGTGTACCGATACAGATACACAGAGGACTTCATCGGACGACAGGGTAGCAGCTAAGATATCGGCATCGTTTACCGGTACCACACGTGCTTCCGACACCAATTGGGACGCAGGGGATGTAATCGGACTCACCATGGTGCAGCCCGGCTCTTCTACTGTGGTAGAAGGATACAGCAACCGCCCCTATGTGACTACAGACGGACAGGGAGACTTCAACCCTGTATCGGATGCAGACAGGATCTATTTTCCACAGGATGGCAGCCCCGTAGGCTTTAAATCTTATTACCCCTATTTATCAACATTAGGCACGGATATGATCTATCCGGTGAATGTGCAGAACCAGAATGTGTTGGCACAGATAGACCTGATTACCGCCGAACATGAGGCCGGAACTTCCAAGGATGATCCGGATGTGGAACTCCGGTTCTATCACCGCCTTTCCAAACTGATCTTCAACCTCACTGCGGAAGAGGGAATCTCTCTCGAAAACAGTGTGCTTACCATCAAAGGGATGTATACCCAGGGTACGTACGACCTCAAACTGGATGATACGAATCAGAATGTATTGAGTGTAGACCAGGGTTCGGCACAGGATGTCACAATCCCCTTGCGCAGCAACAACAACGTACGCACCGGTATGGGTATTTTATTGCCACGTGCGGCAGGTGCGGGAGTGACGTTTGAGATCACTACTCCCGACGGCGGGCAGTATACCGCTATTATGGACGAGAGTATGGCCCTCGAAAGAGGATACAAATATACCTTCAACATCAATCTGAAACGTACGCCTGTCACTGTCAGTGCTACCGTGGAAGACTGGATCGAAGGCACGCAAGTGTACCAGGATGTACTCAACGTGAGTATACCTGCCGGAGACAGCTACGGTGTATCGGTAGGAGATAGCCTGAATGTCTATCAGAAGAATGGAAACGACTATACATTGCTGGAGAGATTCGGCTACCAGGCCGATGGCAAATGGTATCCCCGTTCTCCGGTATACTGGGAAGATATCGCAGCTAATCCGGCTGTTCTGCGGGCTACACTGACGCCGGCTACCACTGTCGGTACCAATCAATTGCCCGATATCCTGATCTCGGAAGACTTGTCTGTGCCCCGCAATACAGGTGCGGACTTTGAACTGTATCACGCCACTTCGAAAGTGATCGTGAGACTGACCTCTTCTACGTTCGATACCGATGATCTGGACGGAGCTACCATCGTATTGCCTCAGTACCTGACCGGAGCGTATGAAGAAAACGGGCAACTGGTATTGGGCAGCAACCGCCAGGATGTGACGGTAGACCGCACTGATCCGCAAAACGGTATTGCACTGATACAACCTCAGACCATCGGAGTGGGTACGACAGTGGCCCGTGTGACGATCAACGGACGCACCTACAATGCTGCGGCCAGCGATGCCGTAGAATTTATGGCTGGTGTGGCTACTCTGCTGACACTGAATATTGAAAAGGCTGCAATGACCGTGAGTGCGCGGGTAGTAGACTGGGACGAGAACGAACTGGATCTGGATGCGATCACTATCGGTGTGGCTACTTCCGGAGCAGAGGGAGTACGAGACGGAGAGGTGATGAATGTGTATACAGGCGATGCCAATGCACGTACCTTTATGAACAGCTATACCTACAATGCGGCTAAGGATTCCCTGTTGGCTGCTGCTCCTACCTATTGGGAAAGCCTGGCCGACCCCACTACCTTCTATGCCTACATAGAGCGCCATGCCGCTTACAACAATACGCAACTTCCGGACTATATCGTGGCCAACCCTACTACTGTAGCAGCCAGCAACGGTGTTTCGTTTACACTTTCTCACGCTGCCGCACAGGTGGTAGTACGCGTAAGATCTTCCGACGGTACGTTCAGTACGGATGAATTGAATGCGCTTACCCTCTCACTGCCCGACTATGAGACCGGAGGCACGATGGACAATGGAGTATTTGTACCGGGCACTGGTACCGGAAATGTGTTGTTTGCCAGGAATGTAGGTGAGAACAACAACAGTACCATTGCATTGATCCAGCCACAGACCATTGCCTCGGGCGATGAACTGGTACGCATCGTGACGGCGGGTACCAATCCTCGTACCTACAATGTACGTCACAATGCCGCAGTAGTCTACCAGGCCGGGGTCACTACTTACCTCAATATCGATATGAAGAAATCGGCTGTTACACTCAGTGCTCAGGTACTCGATTGGACAGACGGTCAGAGCATCTCGTTTGTTGTAGGTGGAGTGACCGTAACGGGGGAACTGAAAGATACAGATGATTTCTTTCAGGACAAATCCATCCGTGTCTACAAACTCGGTACTTCTCCGCAAGTTGTAGATTATAAATACAGTCTGACTAATGGTCGTTATGCCTGGACGGGAAGTGCGATCTATTGGGACGAGCAGAATCCGATGGAACTGAATCTGGGTGCGGCTTATACGCCGAATCTGCAGGGACTGCCGGGCAGTATCGCAGCCAATGCGACTACTTTCCCGTGGACACTTCCTGCCAATCAAAGTGGCGGATACGATGTATATGACCTGTTGCTGAGTCACCTGAATCTGACCAGTCCGCAGGTAGCCAATTTCTACTTCACCCATGTGCTCAGTAAAGTAAGGGTGCAACTGGAAGCAGTTACCGGATTTATTCCTTCCGAACTGACGGGTGCTACTGTGGTGCTCAACAACATGTACCTCGGTGGTACGGCCAATCTGAATACAGCCGCGGTAGCCGTGACCGGAAATGCAACTGCAACCATCACTCCGCAGACAGATACTCCGTCTGAGAAGTATTCGGCGCTGGTGATGCCGCAGACACTGTCGGCAAACACTACGATCGTGACCGTGACGCTGCCTGCCTATCCGGGTGAGACCTTTACCGGAACACTGACTGCACCGTTGCAATTAGTGCCCGGGAAAGAACACCTGATCACCGTAGAACTGAAAAAGACAGGTATAACCTTGTCTGCAACAGTGGAAGACTGGGTCAACGGTGATTCCGGAAATGTGATCATTAACTGATGCATGGCGCGGAAAGAGGGAGAAGAAAGGTGACGAGGAACACCGCGCTTTACTATAAAAAAAGAAGGTATGTCATCAGTCATGGAATGGTACTGTTGACACACCTTCTGCAAAAAGAAGAGAAGATATGAAATATATATATGGGACGATGGTGGCATTGATACTCGCCCTACTCACCGGATGTAGCGATAAGGACGATCCGGCTGTGGTAGTGACGGAACCCGATTCCCGACAGTTGATACTATCGGCGGGAATAGAGTCGGAGACGACTACTACCCGTGCCGGTAATACCAACTTTCCGAACGATGGAGTGATCGTGGTGACTGCTGCTGAGTATGCAGGGGCAGGAACTACCGACTGGACCTCCTATGCCGATATACAGAATGCCCGCGCAGAGACTGATCAGAGGCTGAGTAGCGGAGCAACCTATACGTTTGATTGGGATGCCGATCATTACTGGCCGTTTGATGACAGCCAGCTGGTGTTTATTGCCTACAGTCCGGAGACCGGAACCAATTCGGGTGTGGAACGGATCGATAACACCCACCTGAAACTGACTTTGAAGGAGAATATGCCGGATGTGATGTATGCGTCGAACAATGCCACAGCCTCTGCCACACCCTATTCCAAATCGGATCAGGTGGCGGTGGATCTGGGACAGTTCAGACATGCGCTCAGTCAGGTATCGGTACGTGTGAAAGCAGATGCTTCGATGAACCCGGGCGTAAGACTTACCGATGTGCAGATCAAGACAACAAGACCTTTTGCTACACTCGACCTGTTGGCCGGAGATACCGGACTGACGGTGTCCAACGATCAGCAGGAGTTTGTATGTAACCTGCTTTCGGGAGGAAATGTGGATTTCAGGACCACCGATTATACGGATCTGGATCTGTTCTATCCCGGTACGGAAGGTGTAACCAGCCTGATCATCACTTTGAAAGATGGTCCTGTCACGGTGGAGAAGGAATTTCCCGTCAGTCAGTTCCTGATAGGGAATACCCAGACCTCTGTTGCATTCCGGCGCGCCGAACGGGCCGAACTGGTGGTGACAGTGGTAGGTGTAGATGTGATCCACCCCGACGAGCAGGTCAGCCTGCAGGGACTATTGCTGCCGTGGGTAGACCGCGGAGCGTATAGGATCGTCATTAATTAAACAGACAGCGCAGAGAGACTACAGGAGTTTCCACCAGGCTTGCATCGCAGGCAGACAGGTGATCCCGTGGGACCTCGGCACTTAACTAAACTATTCTGATATGAAAAGAATAAAACAGATCATGGGCTGGTGCTCCGGGATCTGTATCGGGCTGCTGGCCTGTACAGACGATCGGGTAGATAGTACGGTGGTGACCGGAGATGTGCCTATCGAACTTTCGGGAATTGCTCCGGATGCGATTTCGGCAAGGGCGACCCGTGCACCGGGACAGAACGAGTCCAACTTGTATCTGAAGGCGGTGGTCGAGGGTACCGGAGCCACGTATATAACTCAGACCCGTATCAATTGCCCCTCCGGCCTGTCGGAGACCGATCCGCGGGACATGCAGTTTGTTTCAGGCAGCTATTACTATCCTCTCGGACAGCAGCCTATCCGCTTCTTTGCCTACAGCGGCCAGGAGTCCGGCGGATTTATGACGCTGACGGCCGGTAGCACACCCAATCAGGACGCGCTGCTGAGCAATTACGGGAAACGGGAAGACGGTACTTCTTCCGACCCGGGAGACGGTACACTGGGAAGTTCGGACAATCCGGCTGCCCTGCTCTATTTCCGGCATGTGATGACACAGCTGACCGTGAACGTAGAGATTGACAGTACGGAGAAACCCGATACGGTGACCAAACTGCCTGCTACGGTAAAGTTTACCATGGATGATATTCCTTACATAGGGAAGTATGCGATTGATGCAATTGCTCCCGATCCGTCTGATGAGGCAAGTGCGGATAAAGCAGTCAATACCACCGGCAACTATACAGTGCAGCTGGGTACCAATTACCTGGTACCCAACGGAGCCAGTCTGGTAGGGAAGAAGCTGAAAACTCTGATCATTGATAATTTTGAAGCTACTCAGGATGACCTGGACGGTTATGAAATAGAGGTAAGTCCGGACAATGCGATAAGTACCAACATGGCCATGCTGCCCGGATATGCGTATACCCTGACCTTTCTGGTGCGACGACTGAAAGTCGTAGGGATCAAATTGGAGAAAGTAAACTGGAAGGTGGAAGAAATTGATCAGGACGGCGTAACGTATGTACCTGAATATCTTACACTGGATCTGGATAAGTATAGCAATACCGGAGCAGATACCATCACGAAAACAGTGTTGTTTACAGATGATCTGCTGCAGTATGTGGGCCGTCCCGAAGACGGAGGCGGAGACAACGCAAGGATGCAATATGTGACTCTTCCCGCTGCGGGGAAGGTAGACAGTATACAACTGTATACAAAGAATGGTTTGCTGATCGCTACAAGGGTGCAGACCTCCGTATACAACGGTACCACACTGTCGCTGCCTCTTTCTGCGGCAGGTATGCTTCCGGTAGACAACAGCCTGCCCTATAACCCGACTACCAATCCGTATGCAGTGACCAATCCGCATCAGTTTGTCAATGTAGCTAAAGCCCCCGGCGATTCCTACAGGCAGTTGATCAATATTGATATGGATGCCCTGGTGGCAGAGGTAGACCAGACGGTCCCTTCTATCAATGAGTTTACCGGTCATTACGACGGGCAGGACTACTGGGTGTCGAATGTACGTATTTCCGGTCCGGGGATGATCCGGGTCAACAAAGGTACATTGGAAAATGTACGCCTCGAATCGGGGTATATTGACGCCAATGGGCAGTCTGTGGCAGGTTCGCTCTGTGGCACCAATGAAGGTACATTGCTGGCTTGTGTGAATGAAGCAAGAATTATAAATGCCTCGGGTACAGTCGGGGGTATTTGTGGGGTGAATGCTTCGGCAGGCTGGATCGTGGCTTGTGTGAATATGGGAAATATTCCTGTGGGAAGTACGATAGGTGGTATCTGCGGAGACAACCGGAATACAGCAGCGGGAGCTATTGTCTCCAGTTTCAGTACGGGTATGCTCAACCGGAATGCCACCACGCTGGGAGGTATCTGCGGTACGGCAACTGCCAGCAGTAATGAGGTATTGAATACCTGTTTCTGGCTGGTAGGAACAGTAGGGCGAGGCATTGGTACATCAGAAGTTGCTGTCGGAAGCAACAATACGGTCGGTATGACCGATGTATCCGACGTAAGTCCGGAACGGTTGAGAAACGAGACCAGTGCTACGGAAACATCTGCTGATGGTATCCTGACCCTACTGAATAATGCATTGGCTGTCTCACCGGTGCCGGAAGCGGCAAATTATCGGTTTGTGCTGAATCAGATCCTGACAGCCAGTGTATGGCCCATACCGTTGAAACAGTAATAATCCTCAAACCTGTAAACAATGAAAAAAATCTCAGCATACAGTATATGCACCTGTCTTTTTCTCTCCGTACTGATATTTTCCTGTACGGACGATAAAGTGGCAGGAGGAGCGGGAAGTTCGGAAGACGGGTGCCCGCTGATCCTTTCGGTAGGATTTGAAACCTTTACCCGGCTGGCCGAATTGCCCGATCCGGGAGCGATGAATGATACGGATATAGACGGGAAGACCTATGAAATGAACAACGTAGGACTTTACATCTACTATACCGATGATTACAACAGCGGTACAGACGGAGACCTGAGTAAACCTTATATCCGTAATCTGGAATGTAAAATTGTAAATGACCGGCTGGTGCCGGTAGATCCCCTGCAGGATGAATACATTTACATCTATGACCGGATGACGGTGGTGGCTTTCTATCCATACAATCCCGATATGAATGATCCGGCTAACTATTTCAGAACAAGAGCCGATGAAGAGAAGTATCCGATCACCCGGCGTGACTATTCGGAGCAGTATTACATCCCGTACCGGGCATATCTGGAGACCAACCCTACGATAGCCTTTGCGGCACAGCTGTGGTTCTATCCCAAACAGACTGTCAAGTTTGAGATCGTGTTGGTGAGCGATGACGAGTCGTTGCTTCCCAAAGAGGCCGACGTGAAGATTGTGCCTCACATGGACCCGGCAGACAACGATGAAATGCTGGTCGGTGGCAAACGGGAAAAATGGGTGGATCGGGTCAACATACAACCCAAAGATCCGGGCGGATCGTATGTCTATCAATATGTCGCATACGTCTGGAAAAATGAAGAGTTTGATAATGAGTTGAAACGGGGCGAACTGCTGCTTGAGAGTGACCTGATCACCTTGTTTGCTTCGCAGGATGTGGAGCTGCAGGAACAGTATGTATACCGGTATGGGTACAACCTGACCAATGGAGAGATATTTATTCCTACCTCTTCTAACCTGATCAACAATGCCACTACACTACAGGCGTTCAACGGAGTGAAGAGTTCCGGATATCAGGTGTGTGACATCGATCTCTCCTCGATCAGTAACTGGCAGCCTTTGTCTATGCTCAACGGGGTTTACGACGGAGGAGGTCACAAGATAGAAAACCTGACGATCAACAGCAGCGATGCACAGGCCGGATTGTTTGGTCAGATCAAGGGAAACTCTTCGATACGTAACGTGAACCTGATCGAACCTCAGATCACTGTCACCTCCACAGCCGATTCGTGCAGTGTAGGGGGGATATGCGGTACGGTGAATGGAGTGCTGACCGAAGCTGAGAAAGAAAGTCTGTTGAGTGGCCTGCCGGAAGATCTGTCGGAGGTAGTGAAGCAGGAACTCATCAAAGACCTGCTGCTGGATATTGTCAACAGTACATCTACTATTGTGGCCGGTAAGGTAACAGATGCGATCATCACTGTCGATGGAAAGAATCCCCGGGTGGGTACCATCTGCGGTACCAGCGGAGGTAAAGATGTCGATGATAATTATTATGCTACCATCACGGATACGTATTCGCTGGGAGGAACCATCCGGGTCAATGAATCCGATCCATCTCTCAACGAGGGAGCGTATGTAGGAGGATTCTGCGGACTCAACAACGGAAAGATCATAGAGTCCTACACAACCATTGATGATATGAATACTCCGTATACCACGACAAATTCGTCGGGAGGTACGGAAACAGTGGATCTGTCCACTGGTTTTACCCATCCGGGAACTGTCTTCTCCGGAGGAGAAATGGTGGTGACGGATAGTTATTCCGTACTACCGGATGCAACGCCCGGCGTACAGCAGATGCCTGGCAGCTGGCCTTCGGGATGGTCTTCCTATACGGATATCTGGCCGGTGAATACTTCCGGATGGACGGGAGGCTTCTGGTATGATCTGGGTGCACAGGGAACAGAAAATTATCCGAGCCTGCAATGGGAAAGGAGATAATCCAACTAAATAAACAGAGCCATGAAATATAGATCTATATATGCAGCAGCTTTTCTGTTGGGCCTCGTAAGTTTTACGGGTTGTACCAACGACGATGGGAAAGCTGTGACAACAGATGAAACGGGTAGGGGTGAACTCATATTTATGCCCTATGTAGAAGCTAACAGCGCGGCGACCCGTGACCTGGGAAATACATTTTTCTCTGAGGGATATGAGATCGATGTCACGTTGAAATCGAATGCAATCAACGGTACATCCCAGACTTTTGTCTACAAATACGGAGCGGACGGTATATTCCGGGGAAGTCCCGAAGGATATTTCTTTCCTCTCGATAATACATATATCAATGAACTGACAGCGATCTGGCCCCGGGAAGCCATCCGGCAACAGGGAGTGATCACCGACCAGCGTGAACTGGATGCCTACCGTCTTTCGGACCAGTTGATCGCTGTGGCCTCTACAGTAGGGATCATGCCTACGGATGCGCCGGTACCGCTGACCTTTGTCCGGGAGACCACTTTACTGGAATTTCAGCTGGCCGGACAGAATGTGGCCGGACTGGCCATACAATCGCTGATCCTGGAGTTGGAACTGGGAGGTAGTACGCCTACGGCATTCCGGGCCTATTGCGGCAATGAAAATGGTCATGCCGAGTTGATCTTGCCTGCCGGAACCAGTATTGTGGCTCCGGACGGATACATGATCGGACGTATACGTGGCTCAGACGGTGCCGACTATACGATCATTATGGAAGCCACCAATGTGACTTTCCAGGCAGGTACCAAGTATGTGATCACGCTTACTCCCAGAGGATATGACCTGTTGGGAAGTGTATCGATCGGGGGATGGATCCAGGAAATCGAGAGTGGTATCGCCATTCCGTTTGTACAACCTGTACCCAATACGGAGGGAGACTATCTGGTACGGACAGCTGCACAACTGGTGACGATGTCCTACCTGATCCGGCATTATACCAACGGGACTACCATCGATTGGCCCACTATGAGGTATATCCTTGCAGAAGACCTGACAATCACTCCGGAAGAGGCTGTGCAATATATCGGTATACCTGCTTCCCTGAATGTGGAGGTGACCCAGGGAGGGGAGTCTGTGACTTTTGTCACGGATACAAACGGAGATATATTGCAATTGTTTGATGAAAACCTATGATCCGGACGGGAAATATTGTTTCAGAGTAATGGGCATCCGGAAGTTATAATGTACAAATGAACCAGGTATGAAGAAAATAAATAGATTAGGGGCTGCTTTCCTTGTGTTAGGTTTGTGGGCCTGCTCGGACAACGATTCGGCAACCGATCCTGTGACCACACAGGAAAACGTCCGTATAGATGGAATTTCTGCACAGATAGAAGGGCATGAGGAGACAGTCTCTACCCGGGCTGTTTCAGAGTATATAGTGAATAAAAAGGACGAAGACCCGACTGTACTGCCTTTGCCCTCCGGTCGCGAAGACTGGCTGCTGGATGTGCAGATCTATGATGGAAATGTTCCTTATCCGTATGGGAAAGGTACACTGGAATATGTAGCTGCCAATACCCGTTGGCAGACAATGACAGGTGACTCGATCTTTTTCCCGAATTACCTCACCCAGCAGATTGCCTGCCGGTTGTATCCTCCCGGATTCACAGCCATTGCTCTGGACCAGAATGACAGCAACGGAGATCTGCTGGTGACTCAGGATGTATTGATACAGAACGGGGATAACACTGTAAGGATAGATCCTTCTCATGAGCCCGTCATCCGTATGAAACATGCGCACAGTATGTTCGATTTGCGGCTGATGAATGTGGATGAAACACGTATCAGCAGTATCAAACTGGAAGTAGACGGGACGGAATATACTCCTTATAAGACATCGCGATCTACTCCCGAATATCTGCTGATCGTTCCGGTAGGATCTTCGGGACCTCTCATCCGGGTCGTGACAACAGACGGTGCGCAGTATGAGCAAACGGTAGAGATGGAAGATACCACGCTGGTAAATACCTGCTACTGCTTTACACTGATCGGGCTGGAACTGACACTCTCTCCCATTACAGTCGTTGACTGGGTGACCGGAGAAGCGATGTATGCGCAATATACGGCAGTGACAGCTTATCCTACTTTCCGTGGCCCGGCCGGAGAAGAGTGTACGCTTTTCTTTGACAATGATCTTTCGCAGACGATTACCTTTAATGACAGGGGCGAGGCTACCGTGAAACCGGCTGGTCGTACCCTGGTCCGGATAGTGGTTGGTGGAAGAGTCAATACCCTGAATCCGCCGATTGTCCTTAGGAATATGATTATCGATCTGACCCAGGAGATTGCCGCAGCAGTCTGATATACAAATCTCAAAAAAGAAATACTTCTTTTATAAATAGAAATTGCCCTTATACTATCGATCTGATTTTGCAGGGGCAATTTCTATTTCAATAGATTACTTATCAATGGATACACTCGGTTTTGAGTTGTGCCACCCATTGGTCGATACGTTCTTCGGTCTGGGCGCTTTCGTTGTCTTCGTCTAAAGGAAGACCAACGAATTTCCCATTCACCACAGCTACAGACTCATCAAATGTATATCCCGAAGGATCGGTCATGCCACAGAACTTGCAACCGCTTTCTTTCAACTCTTCGTAGATAATACCAATCGAATCGCAGAATGTATCTGCATACGAATCAGAATCACCACAACCGAAGATAGCAACGAATTTATTACCCAGATCCTGAGATCTCAATGTTTTCAGTGCATCATACCAGTCATCCTGAAGTTCTCCTGCTCCCCAGGTGGAAGACCCCAGCAGGATTACTTCGTAGTTATTGACCAGATCACCTGTCAGGGAAGAGGCATCGTGAATATCAGAAGATGCAACTCCGAGTTTTTCGCCTATCTGGCGTGCCACCGCTTCAGTAGTTCCGGTGGTAGAACCATAAAATATACCAATTTGACTCATGTTTTTAATTTGTTTGGAATTTGCCAGTAGAGATTTGAAATATCCGACAAATTCAGTTTATACGGGCAAAGGTAAAAATTACAAAACTGAGAATAAATCCCTATAACAGATGATTTTATTGTGCTTTAAACCCTATTTGTAGGTAGAAACAAGAGGTTTTTATATATAAATAAGCATACTTTTTAGATAGTTGTTATGGATTTTATGCTATCAAACAGGATGCGAAACGTAGATGTCTTTCTCTGTAATGATTTCTATATGATATAAATCATTGCATATATAATGAGAAGAGTGTACAGATTAGATTTTTTATTAGGAAAAATAAGTGATAAATAAAAAACTTTTTATTTATATTTGTAGCATATAGGATGCACGTTGGACAAGCTCAAACAAGTTTGCCTTGCCTCTCGGCTTTCACTATATTTGTAATGTGAAGCCTGTTGCCTGTAAATAGTCTTACAAGCAAGATACTCTATACTATACAGAACCTAAGAACCTTAAATGTAAAAAATAAGATTAGAAACGGCTAAAGTGTTGTTTAATTAATATATCTGGTTAAATTTTATGAATTATTTATTGAAAAATGCAAGTATGAAAAAGTTAGCATCTGTGTTATTTATTATTCTGATCAGTTCAGTATGTGCTCCCGCGAGTTATTCACAAAGTTTTCTGAAGAAAGTAGGAAGAGCCCTTGATAAAGTACTGGACGACTCTAATGAGAGTTCTAATAGTAAGAAAAAGGTCTATACTCAGGACGAGTATTACGAGTATGCCTGGAAGAAACCCTATATCAGCAATTCCACTATAGAGGTTATTGTAGATAGGATCCCTACAGATTATACCAGTTTTCAGGAAGGAGTTGCTTGGATAGAAAACTCTGGCTCAAAGGGAGGATGGATTCCTATTGATACGTTGGGAAAAGTAGCGTTGGATTATGTGCATATGCAAACAAATGCACAGCGTCCGCAGATTCCCTATTTCTGGAACGGAGTTACTGTTGTGAGGGATGCCTCTGACTGGAATTCTTCCGATCACAGCACTACCTATTGTTATCTGATGGACAGGCAAGGAAACAAGATCAAGCACCTTCCCGGTATAGCAGATTATGGGTACTTCAATGCGAATGGAGTGGCTGAAGGACTAGTAAAGAAGAAGAAAGAGGGAACCAGCGGACACAGTATGACTCATTATGAATTGTACAGTGTCTATTTTAATACGGACGGAGATATTGTATTTGATACGGGCAACCGGTTGAGGACTCATGACTCTATGACAGGTACATTCTCTTTTTCGGAAGACCGGATGCCCTACTACAACTATGAAAAGCAGACTTGTGGCTATGTGGACACTGATTTTAATATTGTGATTCCAGCTATCTATAAGAATAGTTATGGCTTCCGTGAAGGGCTTGCGCTGGTGCAACATGAAAATGGAAACTGGGGTTTTATAGATAAGGACGGTGAAGTAGTTATCGATTTTAAATACAGTCACAGGCCTACCAGCTTTTATGGTGGATATGCGGTAGTGCGTAAACGGGAGGGGGAGGATCCTTTTATGTACATAAATAAAGAGGGAAAGATCGTTCATAAAGATCTTTTCAGTGCCAAAGTTTTCGATGGAGATTATGCTTTTGCAGAGGTACGTGATCCTACTGTTAAGACCATATTGCTGGACAAAAACTTCAAACGCGTACATACATTTGATAAGTATGATGCGCGTATGGTGCGGCTCGATGGAAAATTATATGAGATGGAAGAGGGAGTTTTAGAGGAACTACAGGGGCTAAAAGGCGGATTTTACAATGGTCTTGCCAAATTTACTTATACCATCGATGGGAAAGAACACAAAGGCTTTGTAAGACCCAACGGAGAGATTGCACTTCTTTTCAAACTACCTGAGTTTTAGATAAAGTAATGAATGTGCTGAATGAAATGAGGTATATGTAAAGACATATTTATAAGATTGTATGAGGGCAGGCTGTAAAGTCTTCCCTTTTTTTGTAGAGAGTTACCAGATCGCTCTTTGAGGAATCGCATCAGAGATTAGAGTCAATAAAGTTGAGAATCCACAGAATCAATCCATAGGGAAGAGTTTAAAGTGTCTGTGGGCAGGCTGAACAGTTAAAATACCTAATTCTTGCTATTGCGTTTACCCGGATTATTGGCTTTCTTTGTATCTTTGGATAAGATAGGATGCGTCTCAGCAGAGAAATCAAAACAAGTTTGTTGCTCTGCTTTCGACTTTCACTATCTTTATCATACATATTAGGTAGAGAATGAATACAATACAAAAATATCAGCCCGAAGATAAGCTGTTCGATATCATAAGCGACAACTACTCTTTGCTGCAGGTGATGAGCCGGTTTGGCATCTCACTGGGTTTTGGCGATAAAACGGTGAAAGAGGTGTGCGAAAACAACGATGTGGATTGCCGTACTTTCCTGGCGGTGGCCAACTTCATGGCCGAGGGCTTTTCACGATTGAAAGATCCTGAGAATGAAATATCCATTCCGGCACTGGTGGGTTACCTGCGGCAGTCTCATAGCTATTTTCTCGAGTTTAGCCTGCCCGCTATACGTCGCAAACTCATCGAGGCCATTGACTGCTCTGAAAATGAAGTGGCTTTTCTGATAATCCGTTTCTACGATGAATACATGCGTGAGGTCAGACGCCACATGGAATACGAAGAAAAGACAGTATTCAAATATGTAGATGCTTTGCTCGATGAGAAAGGGGCAAACAATTACCAGATCAGTACCTATTCCAAACACCACGATCTGGTAGGAGAGAAGTTGAGTGAACTGAAAAATATTATCATACGTTTTTGTCCGGCCCAGCTGAATGGCAATCTTCTCAATGCGGTACTCTTTGATATCTATGCGTGTGAAGAGGAACTGAATGTGCATTGCAAAGTGGAGGATTATCTGCTCGTTCCATCCATACTGAAGCTCGAAAGGAGGGTACGCGGTCATGAAAAACAGTGAGATCATACGGATCGGTATTGCGGAATCTTCAGTGATCATACGGAGTGGCATCGCCCTTGTATTGAAACGGTTGCCCAACCTGAAGATACAACCGGTAGAGCTGCTTTCACCCGAGTCACTGGAAGATTGTATGCGCACCCAGCCCCCTGATATTTTATTGGTCAATCCGGCTTTCGGAGATTATTTCGATATCGCACGTTTTCGTGGAGAAGCGGCAGGCATGGGAATCAAAGTAGTTGCTTTGCTGAGTTCTTTCATCGATGCAGCTTTATTGGCAAAGTACGATCAGAGCCTTTCTATTTACGACGATCTGGAAGTCATCTCCAACAAAATAAAGGAATTGCATCAGGCAGGACAGGAGGAAGAAGACGACTCACAGGAATCTCTAAGCCAGAGAGAGAAAGAGATCGTTATCTGTGTCGTCAAAGGAATGACAAATAAAGAGATTGCCGAACACCTCTATTTATCCATTCATACAGTAATTACACACCGACGCAATATCAGCAAAAAACTACAGATACATAGTGCGGCAGGACTAACTATTTATGCGATAGTCAATAAGCTGGTAGAACTGAATGACATCAAAGATTTATGAGTATAAAACAATGTTATAAAACATAAAAATCCTTTTCAGGTACGAACAAAACCTCTATATTTGCAACAGCAATTGGGAAATTGTGTGTTACAAATTATACAAGATGAAATGAATTTTTAAGCAATAGGTTTATTAGAAAATGATATTTAATAGGTTAGTTAATTAGGTAAGAAGATCAATAGGTAAGACGTTTTTCAGGTAAAAAAAGATTTTGTTTTCAGGAGTAAATGATGTAATGTAAAAAGAAAAGCCTTTATTGGCTTTTCTTCAGGTGGCGAGTGGTTCCTTGATGAAAGGATTTACTCGTTTTTTATTATATAATCAGATTGAAATCTG
>DALZBD010000015.1:0-19170 GCA_031977515.1 Bacteroides sp.
CTGGGAACTACCCCTGTGAAACAGGAAGCCTGGAAATTCCTCGGAACCATCGTTTCCGCTGCCACAGTAGGTGGAGTGATGATCATCCTGAATAAAACATACGGATTCACCAGCGGCGAACTGGCTGCTCCACAGGCAAATGCCATGGCAGCTGTGATCGAACCATTGATGAGCGGCGTGGGAGCTCCCTGGCTGCTGTACGGCATAGGTGCCCTGCTGGCTATCCTGCTTACCTATTTCAACATCCCCGCTCTGGCCTTCGCGCTGGGTATGTTCATCCCGTTGGAACTAAATGTGCCGTTGGTAGTCGGAGGTGCGGTCAACTGGTATGTAACCAGCCGCAGCAAAGACGAAGCCCTCAACAGAGAAAGGGGAGAAAAAGGAACCTTGCTTGCTTCCGGATTCATTGCCGGAGGAGCCCTGATGGGAGTAGTGAGTGCCGCTATGCGTTTCGGAGGCATCAACCTTGTAAACGAAACATGGCTACAAAACTCTCTCTCCGAAGTATTGGCATTGGGTGCGTACGCAGTGTTGATCTACTACTTCATCCGTTCTTCCATGAAAGTGAAGTAATCGTATTGAACATGAAATATAAAACCGGTTTGGTAAATGAGAATTTTGCCAAACCGGTTTTATATTTCATTCACTTGTAGAGACGCAATACTTTGCGTCTCCATACTTTACAGTGTAAGACAGAAACTGTCTGACGTGTAAAATATTTGATATAAAATCTATGGAGACACAAAGCATTCGATGGTCAGAGTATGGAGATGCAAAGTATGCAGATGCAAGATGTTTGAGACGCAAAGTATTGCGTCTCTACAAGTATACGGAATATTTTAAACGAAAAAGATATTTTTCCGGGAAAAAGCCACCTGCCTGCCTTTATTTCCACAAACTGTTATCAAACAGACTCCTCAATCCTTAAATTTCATTATATTTTATATAAAATCAGGCAAAGAATAGGTAGGGAAATTGTAAATTTGTAACTGATAGCCCAAAGAAAAGTAGTATCTCTTCTTCGAAGCTATCTGAAGTTTACCCATATCTATACACATGAAAAAGTTAATCTTATTTCTGGCACTTGCCTGTGCTGTGAACCTATTTGCACAAAAGCCCATTGAACTACCCGTGTGGCCGGGTGGAGCTCCGAACAGCAATCATCTTCCGGAAGACAAATCCTACGACCCGATATTGTTTGTATACCCGGCTCAAAATCCCAATGGAATGGCTATTCTGATGTGTCCCGGAGGCGGATATACCCACCTGGCTATGAATCACGAAGGACACGATATGGCTTCCTGGTTCAATACACAGGGAATTACTTATATTATATTGAAATACCGGATGCCAAACGGCAATAATGAGGTTCCTTTGTCCGATGCCCAACAGGCCATGCGCATCCTTCGAACCCGCGCGGCAGATTGGCAGATAGATCCCAACCGGATCGGAGTAATGGGTGCATCGGCAGGCGGACATCTGGCTTCTACCTTAGCCACGCATTACAGCAGTGAGGAGACCCGTCCGGATTTTCAGATCCTGCTCTATCCGGTGATCACGATGGATGCGGAATATACACACGCCGGATCACGCAACAACCTGATCGGAGTATCTCCCGATACGAGCCTGACAGAAGCCTATAGCAACGAACTCCGGGTAAATGAAAAGACGCCTCAGGCTTTTATTGTGCTTTCTTCGGATGATGGAGCCGTACCGGCAGAAAATGCATTGCGATACTATCGCTCGCTGTTGAAATACGGCATTCCTACCTCGTTCCATGCCTACCCGACCGGTGGTCACGGATGGGGATTCCGGGACAACTTCACCTACAAACGGCAATGGACCGGAGAACTGGAGAAATGGCTTCGGGAAGGTCTCAGATTCTGATCCGCCTGCACAATCTCACCTCTTCCACATCATTAACCTGACAAAACCCCTAATATAAATGCATTATGAAAAAACTAACGACTTTCATCAGTCTGTGGATGCTGGCACAGATCAGTATGGCTCAGGGTCAGAATGAGCGTTATCACCAGATCACAGATCCGGATCTGACAAGCATCCGGAGAGAGCCTCCGCGAGCCACTTTCACCTCGTACACGACGGAGAAAGATGCACTGACCAACGATCGCAAAAGCGGAACCTATCGCCTTGATCTCAACGGAACCTGGAAGTTCAACTATGTTGAACATTTCTCAGAACGTCCACTCGATTTCATGAATCCCTCAACAGATGTCAGCCGATGGGCAGATATACGTGTTCCGGGCAACTGGGAGGTCCAGGGATTCGGTACACCTATTTATGTCAACACCACCTACGAATTCTGCTCTCCGGGCTATCCTCCTTTCTGGGATAAGCCCAATCCACCGTATATTCCGGAAGAATGGAACCCTACGGGCACCTATCGGAGAGAGTTTAACTTCCCTGAGGACTGGGACGGCCGAGAGATCTTTCTGAGTGCCGACGGGACGCGTGGAGCAGCCTTCTACTATCTCAACGGGGAGTTTATCGGAATGAGCAAGGATGCCAAAACACCTGCACGCTTCAATATCACCGATATTGTACGCAGCGGAAAGAACACGCTGGCCATACAAATACATCGCTTTTCGGATGCCAACTATATGGAGTGCCAGGATATGTGGCGCATCAGTGGAATCGAACGGGATGTTTATCTCTATGCACAACCCAAAGTGCGTATCTCGGATTTCAAAGTAAGCTCCCAACTGGACGAAGCATACAAAGATGGAATGTTCAGGCTCAGGGTACATTTGGAAAATACAAAAGACCCGGGCAATTCCTATCAGGTTGCTTACAAACTATTGGATAGCAAGCAACAGGAAGTTTCGGTATCCGAAGTCAGCCTGCAAGTGCCCGATCAATTGGTGTATGACGAGTTTCAGACACGCATCCCCGACCCTGCCAAATGGACTGCCGAAACTCCTGACCTGTACACTCTGCTTATTACACTGAAGGATGCAGGTGGTAAGGTGATCGAAGCTACCAGTTGCAAAGTAGGCTTCCGCACTGTGGAGATGAAAAATCATCAATTGATGGTCAACGGTCAGCCTATCCTGATCAAAGGTATCAATTACCACGAACACAACGAATACACCGGACATTATGTCACGGAAGAACTGATGCTGAAAGACTTCGAGCTCTGGAAGCAATACAACATCAACACCGTACGTACCAGCCACTATCCGCAACCGGAACGTTTCTATGAATTGTGCGATCAGTACGGTATTTATGTCATTGATGAAGCCAACATCGAAACACACGGTATGACGTATGTGCTGGACCTGGGTCATACGCTGGGCAACAATCCGAAATTCCTGAACGCGCACGTAGACCGTACGTTGAATATGTACGAACGCGACAAGAACCATCCGTCTGTGATCATCTGGTCGCTGGGAAATGAAAGCGGAAACGGCTACAACTTCTACCAGACCTACCTGCTGCTAAAAGGTCTCGACGAACGCCCTGTACAGTACGAACGCGCCCTGAAAGAGTGGAATACAGACATCTACGCCGAAATGTACATGCCTATCAGCCGCATTGTGAAGTATGCCGAAGATCCGACTGCCACCCGCCCGTTGATCCAATGCGAATATGCACATGCGATGGGCAACAGCCTGGGCAACTTCCAGGACTACTGGGATGCGATCGAAAAATATCCACTCCTGCAGGGAGGATGTATCTGGGACTGGGCAGATCAGGGACTGGCCGAATTCACTCCTGACGGACGCAAATACTGGACATACGGCGGAGACTACGGTGCTGTAGGTACTCCTTCCGACGGGAACTTCTGTGCCAACGGTATGGTGTATGCAGACCGTACATTGAAACCTCAGATGGTGGAGATGGCCAAGGTATACCAGAATATCAAATTCCGCAATTACGACCGGGAGAAAAATACGATCGATGTACGTAACGACTTCTTCTTTACCAACCTGGACAAGTATGATTTTCACTACATCGTCCGTGAACATGGAAGACAGATAGCCAGAAGTACTTTCACCGTATCGGCACAGCCGGGAGAGACTGTGAGCGTCCCCCTACAGGACATCCGCGAAAATGAAAACCGCACGGGAGATGTACAGATAGAATTCTATGCCACCATCCGCACGCCGGAACCTTTCCTGCCAAAGGGCTTCGTCATAGCCAGGGAGCAACACCTGGTATATCCGTATATCAAGGACCCGGCACCGGCCAAAGCTACGGCCAGGTTGCAGGAGACAGAGACACAAGCCATCTTTTCGGGCAGGAAATTCAAAGCTGTATTCGACAAAAGCACTGGTCAGTTGGTCTCTTATGTATACAACGGTACGGAACTATTGCACAACGGTCAGGGACCTAAACCCTTCTTCTGGAGAGCGCCCAACGACAACGACTACGGGGCAGACCTGCCTGTCAGACTGGCTGCCTGGAAAGAGGCAAGTTACGACAACTTCAAGGTACATCGCTTTGCTGTGTACAACTCCTATCAGGAAAAAGACTGTACTGCTGCACAATGTACCTATCATTTCCCGGGAGTAGATGCTGAGTGGAAGATCACCTGGCTGATCTATGAAGACGGTACCATGCGTGTAGAGAATCAATTCGATGTATTCGATAAAAAGGCTCCTATGATACCGCGTATCGGATTGCGTATGCAGGGAACCGATCGGTTCCGCGACTTGATCTATTACGGAAGAGGGCCGGAAGAGAATTACCAGGACCGCAAGACTTCCCAGTTCATTGGCGAATACCGGAGTCCGATCAAAGATCTATTCGAGGCGTATATACGTCCGCAGGAAAACAATCATCGTACAGATATTCACTGGTTTGCACTGGCTCAACGCTCGGGAGGGCTTCTTGTGGTAGCAGATGATCAGATAGAGATGAATGTATCCAACTATACCCTGGAAAGTGTGGACAGTGGTGAGAGTATATACAACAATGCTCCCCGCACCGAACAGACCGATCACAGGCATCGTACCGATCCGCAACCGGAAAAGTTGGTGGACATTTTCATTGATTACCGCATGATGGGACTGGGTGGAGACGATAGCTGGGGCTCTGTTGCCAACGAACCTTACCTGCTGCGTCCGGAAAATCTGGAAACCATCACGTATGGATTTACGTTGATTCCTTATACTGGAAGAGAGGAATACCGGAAGCATATAAAGGAATATTAAGATTCTGTCTGTTTCCTTGAGACGCAAGGTATTGCGTCTCTACAAGTGTATATCTTCTTTTGACTGTGATTTACTTGTAGAGACGCAATACCTTGCGTCTCAAAGACAAAAAGAAGAAATAAAAAAAGCACAGACAAACAATCTGTGAAACTAACTCTAAACAAAAAATCTTTTCACCTGTTGAGAGAGTTCTGCGACAGGGTGAATGGATTTAACGAAGAAATTTGTACATTTGACCGACATTAGCCCGGGGAAAGCAAAGCGAAGCACAGCGGAGCAATGCCATTTCCCGGGCTGATCATATAAAAACGAGTGTGGAAAGCCTTCCGGATAATCTACTGAGACAGAGTTTCGCAACGGCTTCCAGCAGCGTATGCCCCATTCCACCGGATATCAACCTGATAAGCAACCTTATATAAACAGAAAGGTATGAAGACTATTATTTCCCTTTTCATCGGTTTGTGGCTGATGGGTGTGCTCTCCCTCTGTGCACAGGAACACTCTCCTGTGACACTGAATGCGATGAAGTTTCTGGAAACCCCCTACGTAGCTCACACCCTGGAGAAAGAACCGGAACAACTGATCATCCATTGCCAGGAGGTAGACTGTATCATATTAGTCGAATATGTCATGGCCATGACACTATCCGGTGAAGATACCTGTGACGCGAACAGACAAGCCCTGGCAGAGCGGCTGCGCTCCATCCGCTACCGCAATGGAGAGATCAATGGCTATTCTTCCCGCCTGCATTACGTGGCAGAATGGATAGAGAACGGGATCAGGAACGGTTTCCTGCAGGATGTGACAGCGACACATAGTCCACACACGCAGGTGCTTACTCTCGACTTTATGTCGAAACATCCGGAAAGCTACAAACAGCTGAAAAACAATCCGGAGGAGACTGCGCGTATGGCAGAAATTGAGAAAAGATTATCCGGAAAGACCGTGCACTGGCTACCCAAAAAAGAATTACCCACCACAGGCCTACCCTGGATACAGGATGGGGATGTCCTGGCTCTTACTACAAATGTGAAAGGACTGGACGTGAGCCACATGGGAATAGCTGTATATATGGGTGGAGAATTGAGGTTGCTGCATGCCTCTTCCAAAAAGGGAAAAGTAGTGATCGAAGATGTACCCCTGAGAGAGACACTGGCTGCCAACAAGGGATGGACAGGCATGCGTGTACTGAGATTGAAGAAATGAAACTTCCAGGATCTTGCCCGTATTTTCCCTGAGACGCAAAGTATTGCGTCTCCCAACAGAAAGAAGGCAAAATATAAATCAACTAACAACCTGGATTAACTCAATCAAAATAGTAACCAATACATAAAAACAATTTCTTATGAAAACAGTTTATCTTCTATGGATCGGATTGATAATGAGTATCACGTGTGTTGTGGCACAAGAGAAAGAACAGGACTGGCCCAATCTGAATAAATACAGAGAAGCCAATGCATCTATAGCACCTAAAGCGGCCGGAGAGCAGCGTGTGGTGTTTATGGGCAATTCCATCACAGAAGGCTGGGTAAATACCCGTCCCTCTTTCTTTGAAGGCCGCTCTTACATAGGACGTGGCATCAGCGGACAAACCACTCCGCAGATGCTGATCCGGTTTCGCCAGGATGTAGTGGCCCTGGATCCGGATGTGGTAGTGATACTGGCCGGGACCAATGACATTGCAGGAAATACGGGCTATTCTTCTTTGGAAATGATCATGGACAACCTGAAGTCGATGTGTGAGATCGCTCAGGCCAACAACATCCGTGTGGTACTCTGCTCCGTGCTTCCGGCGTATGATTATCCCTGGCGCAAGGGGTTGGAACCGGCAGAGAAAATACCTGCCCTCAACAGGATGATCCGTGAGTATGCCGCAGAGAAAGGTATGGTATATGTAGATTATTTCACTCCCATGGCAGATGAAAAAAACGGGCTGAAAGAGGAATATACCTACGATGGCGTACATCCGGATGAACAGGGATATATAGTGATGGAGCCTATTGTGGAAGAAGGTATCCGCAAAGCATTGCCCTAACAAAAGCAAAAAACAGAAGGATATAAAAATGCTTCAGCTGGTTGATGTACCCCCTACAGGTATGCATCAACCTCTTACTTATTCCGGATATCTCTGATGTCCGGACAATTATGTTCAGATCATGATAGCAAACGAAGTGGATCGTATATACAGAATCTTTCTTTCCTGGCGAGCCAAGAAGTATATGGAGCGCATGGTGTTTGTGGCAGCTATCTTTTTATTCGTGATGCATTGTGTGATCATTCTGGTCATGAACTCCGGTTGGACGCAGCAGACAAATCCGGATTACCTCAAGGCCATACCTGATTTGCTTTCGGCAGTTTACACTCCATTCTCTATCATTCTGCTCTATGAGATATATTCTCTGATCTATCATCTTTCGCAATCGATCACCATCTATATCGGCAAGCAATACGAGATCATCGCACTGATCTTTATCCGGGGACTTTTCGACAACCTGGCCAGGGCTTCCGCGCATATCGACCGTTTCGACCGGACAGACCTCATTGAATTGATGATCTCTTTCGGAGGATTAATACTCCTGTTGTTACTGATCTTCTGTTTCTATAAATTATCCGGGACAAAGAACATGCGTTCTTCCCAACATCCACCTGTACTCAGCAGTAAACAACAAAGGTATGTGACGATCAAGAAAGTGATCTCTCTGCTGCTGACCGCATCCTTTGCCGTTCTCTTTTTCAGCAGCTTCGGACAGCTGAGATATATGGATGCCATCAGTTTTACCGAATCGGTCATTACTTTCAAGAAAATGAGCTATGAGTTTTTCAATCATTTCTTCACGATCCTGATCCTGACAGAGGTATTGCTGCTGCTATTTACTTTCAACCTGACAGAGAATTTCGACAAAGTGATCCGTAATTCCGGCTTTATTATCTCCACGATCCTGCTGAAGCTCTCTTTCCGTACCGAAGGCTGGATCAGCATTTCCCTGATCCTTCTGGCTGTATTGTTTGGAGTGATCATAGAGGGGATCTACAAGCTCTATGAGAAGAATCTGGAACAGATAGAATGCCGCAATTGCCAGTCGGAAGTACCCCCGGACGACTCTTCTGAGTGAGGCAACATTCTTTACCAGATCCATGAACTATTTGCCGGAACCAGCTGTTTACATATCACTTACTAAAATATCTTATAGTTATGGATACAGAAAATAAAAACCAGGAACATAAGCAATGTCCGATACCGGAGGTGGATGAAACACTGAAAGATCGTGTACCTGTCATGCCAACTTCCATCGAACGCGATCCGACATTTACAGAAGTGCAGGAAGCGGCAGACGAAATAAATGTCGATGAAAATACCAGAGAGAGAGGTTGATCCTCTCTTTCCTGTTTTCAGAACCTATTTTCTCAGATCAGAACCTATTTTTTTTGAGACGCAACTATGCGTCTCTACATCCTTCTTTCAACTCACACAGTCATGGAATACAGAATAGAAAAAGATACGATGGGCAATGTACAGGTACCGGTAAAAGCATACTACGGTGCCCAGACCCAGCGCAGTATAAACAATTTCGATATAGCCCGCGATACGGATCGTATGCCCTGGCAGATCATCGAGGCATTTGGCATTCTCAAAAAAGCCGCTGCACTCACCAACAAGGAGGCAGGTGTACTTTCAGAAGAGAAATGCGAACTGATCTGCCGGGTGTGTGACGAGATCCTGCAGGGAAAACTCAATGATGCTTTTCCATTGGTAGTCTGGCAGACCGGGAGTGGTACCCAGTCCAATATGAATGTCAACGAGGTGATTGCCAACCGGGCACAGGTACTTCAGGGAGGAAGCCTGACCGATACGGAGAAATTTCTCTCTGCCAACGATGATGTCAACAAGTCTCAATCCTCCAACGACACATTCCCTACAGCCATGCACATAGCTGCCTACCGGATGCTCGTAGAAACTACTCTGCCGGGAATTGAGAAGCTACGCACTACCCTTGCCTGGAAAAGTCAGGACTTTATGAAAGTGGTAAAGATCGGACGCACTCACTTTATGGACGCCACTCCACTGACACTCGGGCAGGAATTCAGCGGGTACGTCTCCCAACTCAATCACGGTATACGGTGTATCCACAATGCGCTTCCTCACCTGGCCGAACTTGCACTGGGAGGAACAGCCGTGGGTACAGGAATTAATACACCGAAAGGATATGACGAAAATGTAGCCCGCCACATCGCCCGGCTGACGGGATTGCCTTTTGTGACAGCAACCAACAAATTCGAAGCACTGGCCACACAGGATGCCATCGTAGAGGCACACGGGGCACTGAAAACCGTGGCCGTCAGCCTGATGAAAATTGCCAATGATATCCGCATGCTTAGTTCCGGACCACGTAGTGGGATCGGAGAAATACGCATACCGGAGAATGAGCCCGGTTCGTCGATCATGCCCGGAAAAGTAAACCCCACCCAGTGCGAAGCGCTGACCATGATCTCGGCTCAGGTGATGGGAAACGATGTAGCTATTTCCGTAGGAGGAGCCACCGGACATTTCGAACTGAATGTTTTCAAACCCATGATCATTGCAAACTTCCTTCACAGTGCCAGACTGATCGGCGAAGGATGTGTAAGCTTCAACGATCATTGCGCAGCAGGGATCGAACCGATCTACAACCGTATCAAACAGCAGCTGGACCATTCGCTGATGTTGGTGACCGCACTGAACCCGAAGATCGGCTACTACAAAGCCGCTGAGATCGCCCGCAAAGCACATACGGAGAATAAGACCCTGCGTGAAGCAGCCCTGGAAACCGGATATGTGACCCCGGAAGAATACGATACATGGGTAGATCCGGCGAAAATGGTCGGAGAATTGGATTGAACAATTTAAATGAATCTCAGGTAGTTATCCGAATGTATTCAGATAACTACCGATCCGGAATTTCGCTCGGCCGGATAAACTCTGCGTTTTCGTCTTTTCCATATACCTTCCATGTCCGCCTGCCATCAGTTCTTAGTTCTATACGCCTACCCTCCATCCATGCTTCATCTTGCCATTTGTATTCTCTTGCTTTCGTAAAAAGAATGTTACCAGATGGATCATAGGTGTACTCCATCTCCGTTTTTCTTTCCACTCTCCAGTCCTGCGTATCTGTATTCCAGCTATAACTTAATTCAATAACAAGCTTTTCCTCTAAATCATAGGTGGTCTCCGTTTTTGTCCATTCCCGCCAATCTTCTTTTTCGGGTATCCATCTGTATTCAATCTTCATACTTCTGCTGTCCAACCTGTTCATCCCGGATACAGTTTTTGAAAAATTCTCTCCGGTCAACTTAGTGGCCAGCACAGTGGTCAGTCCATTTTCATGATAGGTATGTACCTCCGGAGATAGGTCATCCCCGGCGTATAAGGAATCCTCCTCTGCAACAGTTCCGGCTGCTTCCACAAGATCTTCCACAAGCAACTGATGAATATAAACCAGCCACCCCTCTGTAACACGTATATGGATAGCGGGAACTACATCCTGCCGATAACTTTCCCAGGAGTTCTTATAGGGTTCCAGATACTCCGTCTGATATTTCTCTATCCTGTCCCATCTCCTGTTGTAAAGGATATCATACGCATAGGCAATGACCTTTACCGACTCAGCAGCCAGGCTATTGCCTATTTCATCCGCCAGCCGTTCATATACATCCGTATCAGGAGCCATGGTCTGGTAATCTTCCATTAAGGTGATCAACAGTTGGATTTCGGTAGAGAACGGAGTTTGGCAGACCTCCTCCACACGTTTTTTAAATGCCGCGGTATAGGTCTCAAAATAGTTTTCATCGTGATCATCCGGCCATTCGAGATAGTAAGCAAAAGCGGAGATCAATGCTATCTTTTCTCCCAATGGATTTTCTTCCGATATTAAAAACTCTACATATTCATCTTCTGATACACCCGTTTCGGATGTTCCGAAAATAAAAGGATTCTCTTTGTATAAATAATGGAACTCCAGGCCGGGCAGAAAAGTGGAGTCTGCAAAAGTAAACTTCCCTACCATCAGGAAAGCAATCACCAGGTATATTCTCTTCATAAATCGGATATGGGTATGATTATTTATTTAAGAATTATTCGTTTCCGCTTGCAGCCTTCAACAGCCTGATGATCTCCTGTGACAGTCTTTGCCTGACCTCTTCCATAGGTATCTCCTTCTGCAACTCTTTTTGCAGCGAAGTCACCCCTTTGTCACGAAAACCGCAGGGATTGACGTAATTGAAATAGTTGAGATCGGTATTCACATTCAGAGCCAGTCCATGCATAGTTACGTAACGACTGCAACGCACCCCCATTGCACATACCTTCCGTGCGGTGGGTTTGTCCGCATCCAGCCATACCCCGGTAGCTTTTTCCAATCTGCTTGTTTCTATGCCATACGAACGACAAACTTCTATGACCGCCTCCTCCAGCAAATAAATGTATTCTCTGAGTCCCAGGCCGAATTCTTCCAGATTGATGATCGGATAACAAACCAATTGCCCCGGACCGTGATAGGTGATATCCCCTCCCCTGTCGATCCGGTACACCGTAGCTCCCAAAGCCTCCAGTTGCTCTGTGGAAATAAGCATATTGTTCTCTTTTCCACTTCGTCCCAATGTATAGACAGGAGGATGCTCGCAACAGATGATCCGATTCAGGTAAGAACCGCCTTCCTGCTTCGCGCGGATCACTTCATCAAAACAGGTGGCCTGCCTATTCCATGCCTCTTCATACGGGACCAATCCCCAATCCAAAACCACGATTTCCATACATTACTGATTAAAAAGTTTACATTCTGTTATTTTACAAATATAGTGAAATCCGGTTTTTTTTAGACATAAGGACAAAAGAACATAAGAATTTAATCAGGTAAATTCAGATTCTCTCCACAATTCACAGAAGCAGAGATCTGTTCTTTTGTTCTTATGTCTAAAAAAAAGCAGAAAACTGTGTGTCTTCTGCTCTTCTTATCCTATCCGGAGTATGTCTTTATCAGAACTTAGCCGTCATTTGTACCACAAACGTCCGGGGTGCGGCCACATCCATCGGGCGTGACATATAGGTCGTATTCAGCAGGTTCTGCACAGTGAATTGGAAACCCACCTGGTTGGTTACCTTTATTCCGGCACGCAGATCCATCACGAAATGGCTCTTGTTGTGCTTGCGCCAGTATCCGTCGAGATCGCCAAACAGAAGGCCACGCACAAAGTCCATCAGGTCTTCCTGATCCTTCTCACGCTCGTCTACCATGAAATAGTCTACCGCCAGTGTCTTGCTTCTCCATACCATATTGGTACCCAGGGTCACACGATTCCACTGAAAATCAAAGACTCCCTTTACAGAGTGTTTCTGACGGTACTTGAGATACTTCGAGTTGTTGGACTTGGATTTGAACTGCAACGGATCGGTATAGCCTGCTTCCTTCTCATTCACCTTTTTGTAGTTCATATCTTCCGGTTCTGTGTATACATAACCGATGTTGTAGGTCATGGTGGCCTTGCGGTTGATCTCCCATATACCTGTAGTAGAGATATCCAGTCCGTAGATACGCGCATCATTTACATTGGAGAATTGTGCACCGATACCCGGTGTCTGTCCATTCAGCAACATACTCACCACTTGTCCCAGATTGTCGACATAAGCATATGTGCTGTTGTTGAACAGTCCGATGTTGAATTCGATCATGTCTTTATACTGCGTATAGAAAGCTGCCGCATCGAGAAATCCTTTGAAAGGACCAACTTTGTATCCCTGACGGATACCCAGTTCGGTATTGAAACCACTCTCTGCTGTCAACGAACTATTGGGATAAGCTCCGATACCGCCTACATCCCGGCGTACATATTTCTCGATCAGTGAAGGATAGCGATACCCCTGTCCGAAAGAGGCACGGAGGAAACTATACTCGGCCAGCTGATAGTTGAGCCCTGCACGGAACACCGGCTTGAAAGGAGCTTCCACACCAAATATCTTAGTCTTCGCTTCTTTGTAGTGAGAATCCACCCGGTAATATTCCCAGCGCATTCCCACAGAGACATTCAGACGATCAAAGAATTTATCGTCATATTGTATAAACAGCGCTGCATTGTCGCTCTGGTGACTGCGGGTCATATTGGCCGACTGCGCATACAAGTGTTCGTACGTAGCTCCGGCAGTCAACTGTGCAGTTTCGTATCGTTTGGAAAACTGATAATCCAGGTAATACTGAGCCGTCTTATCAGGAGTTGTTTTTTCCTGTTGTTTGCGGTTGTCCCCATTCAGGAAAGGAAGGATCTGATTCATATCGATCCCGATGCCGTTATCCAATGTAATGGGCAACGGCCAGTGTCCCATCACCCAGGAGATCAGGTCCACATAATCGGAAGAGCTGGCGTTCGGGAAATAGGTCTTACCCAGACCTCTCAGGTCATCGATCACACCGGTATAGTCTTCTGTCAGCAGTTTAGGTACCAGAGAAGTCGCAATTTTTGTAATATCCTCCGTACCGATAGACAACAGTTGGTTCACATCCACCCCCATATTGTCTGCAATCTCGAGAATAGAAGTATCCGTGGTCTTAGTCACGAGATTGTCCGATCGGTAGAACAGACGTCCTCTGAAACGGTGCGTGGTCTTCTTTTCCGCATTGTGATAATTCAGGAAAGGATCGATATAGAAATTGTTTCCCTGACGCGCCATGTTGGAAAGAGGCGAAGGACGCAAAGGTTCGTCTGCCGAACGCCACAGGAAATAATCACCGTAGTTGTTGGAAAGAAAACTGAAATCAGTACCGTAGCTCAATCCCTGTATATTGGGATCGTGATAGGTTACTTTTCCTCCCAGACGCATACGCTTGTTGTAGTTGCCCTGACGGTATCCCTCATCTGTAAACAGGCTCAGACTTGCACTCACATCATAGTCTCCGATGCGTCTGGAATGTGAGAAGTCAAGACCCTCGTAGATCGGATTGCGAATACCGGAAAAGAGCGAATTACGCAGCAAAGGCTTCACCTTCGAGTCTCCTTCTTTCCAGAAGCCCCTGTCCCACCAGATATGATCTTCATTGGAAGGATTGCCATAGATACCCAGGTACATATTTACCCGTGTTTCCGGTTCCAGTCCCGGACGGGTCGTGCGTACATTGATGATGCCATTGAGCGCCGAAGAACCGTAAAGTACCGAAGAAGCACCTTTAATCACCTCCACCTGTTCGATGTTCTCCATCGGAATTGCATTCCAGTTGATCTCACCTATGCCGGGAGTAAGGATAGACAATCCGTCTACCAGGATCAGGCTGCGGCTTCCTACCCCATACGTCCAGCCACTACCGCTACGGATCGAAGGCTGCTTGTCTGTGATCTCCACTCCGGGAAGAGAAGCCAGGGAAGTACGCAGGTCGGAAGGATTCTGACGGGCAATATCAGCGGCCTTCATGACGCTCATGGAGACTGTAATGTCACTGAGTTTCTGCTCAAACCGTCCCACACTCACAACCACTTCATCCAATGCATTGACCGAAGGCCTCAGAAAGACATTGTGTTCTACCGTTCCTCTGCGGGGGATCACCAACGGATGATCTTCTGTTTCATACCCCAGAAAACTAAAGGTAAGTACGATACCACCTTCAGGTACATTGATCTCATAGTATCCGTTTATATCGGAGATCACTCCGTGATTTCCGGCTTTGCCTTTGTAATATACGCTGGCACCCACAAGAGGTTCATTACTTCCGTCTGCGTCGTAAATGTATCCTGTAACTTTCTGTCCCCATGCAGTACTGCTCAGACAGATCAAAATTGCGATAAGCCATGAAGTTCTCATAAATCGTGTCTTTTAGATTAAAAAGCTCTTTTCCAGAGATATGCCCACAACACCTTATACAGTGGAAAAAATAAAATACAGTTTAGAAAGGGAAAAGAGTAAAAGTATATTTCCCTGCAAAGATCGGGGTTGTTCTTTACACAGGCAAGGTCTAATTTTCTGAATCTGTGTCCTAAATTAAAGAACAAAAAGAGTTAAATCTGTAGTTTTTCCATAAGGATCAGGCTCTATTTCAGAAACAGACAAAGTGATTCTGCATTAAATAGTGTGAATAACAGAAAGAGATATGAGACAAAAAAGCTACTTTTGTCGAAATATTCAGAGGGTGTTTAAACAGGCTTTTACACGGGACATAAAATGAAACTCAATTTTCCACAAGTAGATATTCCTTCCGAATTCATCTCATGGACTGAGGTCAATGAAGACATCCTAAACGTCTACAAGCAATCTTGCAGACTCAAAGCCATTGTATTTGTTCTGTGTACGGAAGGAAAAGTCACAGCTTCCATCAATCTGCAACAATATGAAGTGGTTCGCGGCGATCTTGTCGTATTGCTGCCGGGAATGATCATTCAGATCAACGAACAACACGAGAAACTGCGCCTTTCGTTTGCGGCTTTCTCTTCGGAGTGTGTGAACGGGATCAATATATTCTCTTCGGCCAAAGAATCCTTTACCCGTATGATCGACGAACCCGTATTGCGACTGGATGAACTTACTGCGGATTATTTCAAAGATTATTTTGCCCTGATGACCCGTATGCTGCTGCATCCGAAATATGCTCCGCAAAGCGAAGTCAATAAAAACAACCTCACCTTTCTCCTCTCCTGGGTCAACAGCCTGTATTGTATGAAGCCCCAACAGGAAAAAGAGATGAACCGGAAAGAAGAGATATGCAGGCAATTGGTCAAAGAGGTGATGGACCACTATCAGACAGAAAGACACGTACAATTCTATGCCGATCGACTCGGGATTTCCTTACAACATCTCAGCACCACAGTCAAACAGGTTACAGGAAAAAATGTACTGGATATCATCGCCCACATGGTGATCATGGATGCAAAAGCCAAACTGCAATCGACCCGCATGACCATACAGGAGGTTGCCTATTCCCTCAATTTTCCCAGTGCCTCTTTCTTTGGGAAATACTTCAAACGTCACGTAGGGATAAGCCCGCAGGAATTCCGGAAACATTGATCTTTCCTGATATCCCCTCCAGGGATATAAATGCACTTTTGATACAACCTCCCAACTTACACACAAAAACTACAAAACATTCTTCAATTGCGGCGCAACAGAGTGAGACTGTTCAATACCACAGAGACTGACGAGAATGCCATGGCCGCACTGGCCAGCATGGGGTTGAGCAGAATCCCGTATACCGGATAAAGCACTCCCGCGGCAATGGGAATGCCAATCAGATTATAAATAAATGCCCAGAACAGATTCTGACGGATAAGGCGTACAGTCAACCGTGAAATAGTAAATGCTTTCGGCAGCAGCAACAAATCAGAAGTCATCAGGGTGACCATCGCTACATCCATAGCGATATCTGTACCCTTTCCCATGGCCACACTAACATCTGCACAAGCCAATGCCTGCGAATCATTAATCCCATCCCCTACCATGGCCACTACTTTGCCTTTCTGCTGCAAAGATCGAACATAATTTTCCTTTTCATCCGGCAAAGCATCGTAGACATAATGTTCGATGCCCAACTGTATGGCTACAGCAGAAGCCGTACGCTCTCCGTCTCCGGTGAGCATATGTATTTCGATTCCCTGTTGTTTCAGCTCTTTTACTGCTTCGGGGGTAGTAGGTTTGAGCTGATCGGATACAGCGATCACTGCCAGTAACTCTTCTTCACAACCGAAATAAAGCAGGCTGTTGGCATCTTCTTCATAGCTGGTGATCATCTCCTGTAATGTATGATCGGGCACTGCCCCGGAGACAGCCAATAACTTATGGCTGCCGACCCAATACCGGCGTCTTTCATAGATCACCTCAATCCCTTTACCCGTAATACTCTGAAAATGTTCTACAGTCACCGGATCCAATTTCTCCTCATCGCGCAACAGGCTCACAATGGCTCCGGCAAGCGGATGCTCGGAATGCACCTCAGCAGCCAGTAAAATACGCTTGTACATATCTTCTTCTCCATGTGCCCATAAAATCCCACTCACCACCGGCTTTCCCTGGGTAAGGGTACCTGTCTTATCCAATACTACCGCATTCACCCGACGCATCTGTTCGAGCGCTACCGCATCTTTGATCAGAATATGCGAATCGGCAGCTTTCCCGATACCCACCATCAGAGCCGTGGGAGTAGCCAGTCCCAACGCACACGGACAAGCGATCACCAATACCGATACGGCCGACAACAATGCATACGAGTAATACGCTGTACCTCCGATCACTATCCACAAGATGAAGGTCAGTACCGCAATGATAAGAACTGCAGGTACAAACACAGAAGTGACCCGGTCTACGAGACGTTGCACAGGAGGCTTGCTCCCCTGTGCTTCCTGTACCATACGAATGATACGGGCCAACACAGTATCACTTCCCACCTGGGTAGCCTGTAATTGAAAAGCCCCTTTCTGATTGATCGTACCCGCCAGCACACGACAGCCTGTATGTTTCTCTACTGCAATAGGCTCTCCGCTGATCATACTCTCATCTACATAAGACTCACCTGCTATCACTTCACCGTCTACCGGGATCTGCTCCCCCGGGCGTACTACTACAATATCATCTATACTCAATTCCTCCAGCAACACATCCGTTTCCTTTCCGTTGCGCATCACACGCGCTGTGCGAGGCTGTAGTTTCATCAACTTACGGATAGCCGAAGAGGTATTACCTTTCGCCCGCTCTTCCATGAGCTTTCCCGTCAGTACAAAAGCTATGATCACCACCACAGCCTCGTAATAGACATGAGGTTCCAAACCCCGGGATTCCCAGAATTGCGGAAAAATTGTATTGAACAGGCTGAACAAAAAGGCAATCGAAGTACTCAGTGCTACCAGTGTGTCCATATTGCTCCGACCTATACGCGCCTGTTTCCACGCATTGCTGTAGAACGTATTTCCAAAAAGTAACATCACAGGCACTGTCAGTATCAGCATGATCCAGTTGGCATAAGGGATGTGCATAAAGACCATGCCCAGCAAAACAACAGGTACCGTAAAAAGCCATGCCCCGGCCACACGCCGCCGCATCTCCTGATAACCGGCTTCCTGTGCCTCCTGGAGTTTCTCTTCCCGGTTTTCCTCTTCTATGATCAGGTCATATCCGGCATGCTGCACCACCCGACGCAGGTCTTCCGGAGTGATCAGTTCACTGTCATACTGAACCGTAAGCATGTGGGAAGCATAACTCACAGCAGCCTCTTCCACCCCGGTCACCTTCTTTACACTTCGCTCTACATTGGCGGCACAACCGGCACAATGCAGATTCAATACAGGGAATATCTTTTTTACTATATCAGCCATAGGCAAATGAAATATGGAGATCTCTTTCTCTGCCTGTTATCCATACGAGATGCAGGCAGAGAAAGAGTTTGTGTTAGTCGATACGTTACAACAACCGTCGGAAACGATTGTTTATCTATTTTCCAGTGGATTTCCCTGCCTTTCCGGCAGATACGTCCCCTTCCGGCAGACCGGCCTCTCCCACAAGTTCGGCTACATAATTGAACTTACCGAAAGCAGCCTGTAGTTTTTCCACAGTAGTCTTATCCGCATCGTATACAATAGTCACCGTTTTTGTTTTCAGATCGGTAGAAAATTCTTTCATTCCTTTCTCAAACTTGATGTTGTTCTTTACTTTGCGTTCGCAGTTTTCACACTCCATCTGCGATACTTTGAACACTACGGTGCGATAATCCTTGGCAAATGCCGTGCATACACCGATAAACAGGACCAATGCAAGTGTCCAGATTCTTTTTTTAGTTTTCATACTCTTCCTCTTTAATAGTTTATATCTGATTTGTTTATACTGTTATACAATAAATCACATAATACTCGTTATTATTTGCACTGTCTTCACGTTTCCGATTTTATTTTCATTGCAAACACAATATACGTTTTTGCTTTACGATGTATCTGTAGCCCTATAAGGACGTTACAGCCTAGCCCAGGGTAAGTGCAGTGAAACCGTAGCGATAGCGAAGGT
>DALZBD010000016.1:0-18657 GCA_031977515.1 Bacteroides sp.
GTCAAACCAATAAAGAAAACAAACCGACTGTCCAAGGATAAGAGAAAGAAAAGCCAGAAAGAGGTGATGACGCCAGACAATAGCATCAGGCAGGACCAACAGGAGATCTTCTTCACTACTGAAAAGCAGCAGACGACAAATCTCCCACCCCAGATAGAGAAAGTTGTAAAAGATAAACGCAAAAAACAACCCCAACAAGATTCCTGTCACGATCCGTTTTGCAGGCAAAGAAGGTAAATAAGCATCAATATGCAAGAAGTTCTTCTTTAGTTTCATCTATCTGTCGTGTATGTGTGTAATACGCAAAAAAAAAACGGGGCAAGGTTATAACGTTCCGGATAAAGATACTTATTTTCTGTCGGAATTTCACATAAAAAAGAAATTAAGAAGAGAAACAATTACATACATATCCGGCACAGTACAGCCTTTTCAATACAATGTCGATCAGATTCAACGGAGAGATGATCTTGCTTGCTGGAAATCTCACAAGAGGGGAGTTTCATTTTTATCCTGTATTACGTCCGGTTCATAAGTTCACCGATCTCATTCAGATGCAGTTCGAGATGGCGTGTATAATCGCTGATCATATCTTCAAGAGTCACCCGATAGCCGGTTGCACTGATCCACTCATTGCTCAGTTTCTCCATATTTACGTTTTGAATGATATGTATAAGGTGCCTGTTGATGTACTTCCATAACAGCACAAGATCCTCCCAGTTTTCCGATTGATAGTTCTGAATAGCGATCCATCTGTCGTTGTTGCCCAGGTTGGCATAATCGGGAAAGATCAGTGGACTCTTCTGGTATTGCAGATGAATGATACGATGTGTATTGTTGGAAGCCGAATCGACCAGATGTCCCAGAATCTGCCTGATAGTTCTGTCCTGACTGTTACGACGGTCAGATATCACATACGCATCCAATCCTTTCAGCACACTCTCCCATTCATTTAATAAGGAACAAATTCTTTGGGTGACTTCTGAGAAGTGCTGGGGCTGTGAGCATGAATTCTTTGTTTCCATTTCAGAATTATTTTTTATAAAAGAGACAATTCTATACGGGTTACTTGTTCATGTTCCGTAAAGTCCGGACCAGTATAATAATATTCAAATGTACTTCCTTCTGCAGTATAACCGTTTTTCCTGATCCACTCTTCCAACTCTGCATACAGCGAAGCTATCTCTACGTTACTTCCACGATACAAACAGGTCACGATCTTCCGGGCAGGAAGCAATCTGGAATGTATTTCTTCTCTTTCGGGCAATAGTCTCGGTGTTTTCAAACCGACAACGACCTTCACCCGATCGGGGGTCATACACGTATACTCCGGAAAACAAACAAAAGGAATATCTGTAACAACAACCTCCGATTCCTGTAAATAAGCATCCAGTTTCAGAAAACTTTCGCCAATGATCTGAGGCAACTGATCTATTCCTACAGAATGCTCCATCACAATAGCTGGTTGCTTCATCTGCTGTAACAGCATTATTTCTGAAATTCGTGCCATATTCAGTCGTGTTTAGCTATTTATGATTCCAGATGAAAATACACATTATTCATATTTTACAAACTTAAATAAAAATCTGCTATTTATACATACGTCTAATAAAAAACAACAGTTTTATTTATATTCAGACAGAAGAACAAAAGAACAAAAATTCTGATGAAACAAACCATAAAATAAAATCTGTTCTTATGTTCTTCTGTCTAAAAAACGCATCCTGTATATAAGGCTTATTATCCCCTTATCTGAGTGCCTTTACAACTTCCGGAAGCAATGCAGCCACTGCGTTCTCTGTCTGCGCAGTGTAGATAGTTCCATCCACTTCATATACTGCTTCTGTGGCTATAGCCTGCTGCACAGCCGGTCTGGCCAGAGGATGTACAGAGACTTTCTTTCCGGTAGCCGCTCCGGCAAAGTCAAACAACATACCTCCCACGCAATGTCCGATCAGCATCTTCCCTTTCTCTCCGAACGTTGCAATCACCGCCATCAGATCCTGATTGTAAGGTGCGGACGCATTTTCACTGAATTTTGGCATTGCGTCGCCGCAGGCAAACACCAGTGCATCAAAATCGTCTTCCTTGCCTTTGAGATTGGCTATGACATCATCTGCACACAGGGCAATACCGGAGTTGGTTGTGATCTCTTTCGTTTCTGCAACAGCAAACACCTTGTAAGAGATACCATTTTCAAAAAAAGCTTCAAGATACTGAAACAATCCCGATCCGTTTACCGGATTCACTGCTACTACTGCTACTTTCTTTCCCATAACGTAAATTATTAATAATGAATAATACTTTAATTTAGTAAGTTTATTACTTTTGTTGTCAAATGTAGGACATTCACCCTGTCCTCACAAGAACGAAAATAAAGTATAGAAGGTAACAAACATGTAACTATTGTTGGGTATGAGTGAAATAGAAAATGCAAAAAAAACAAAAAACTTTCCATTGGGAGAAATATGCCCTGTGCGTAACATTCTCAGTCGCCTCGGCGACAAATGGTCGATGCTTGTCGTAATTACATTACATGACAACGAGGTCATGCGATTCAATGAGATACACCGCTCACTGGGAGATATTTCGCACCGTATGCTCACCATTACACTGCGCACGCTTGAAGAAGACGGATTGGTATCCCGTAAACTCTATGCCGAAGTACCCCCGCGCGTGGAATACCGCCTCACAGAGATGGGAGAAAGTCTGATCCCTCATTTTCAGAGACTGGTAGATTGGGCCATCACCCATTCGGAAAACATCATGCAGCACAGGACAGGCACCACGAAATATGCTTCAATCTAATACGGTTATGAGCGATCCGGCTAATTCTGATTCTTAGATGTAACGTACCAGCGTCTCTACACCGATTGTATTTTCTTTTGAAAATGATACACTTGTAGAGACGCTGGTACCTTGCGTCTAAAAAGAGAATAAAAAGACAGAAAGAGTGACAGACCACAATCCATCACTCTTTCATCTAACAAAAAATTAGTATGTATCAACCAACTATTTCTTTCATTCTTACCAGCCATTCCAGCGGATAAGTTCCGGATTCCATTTATCCTTCGGGCTATCAGGCTGCGCGGGATATCCCAATGGGATGATATTGAGTGGGATGATATGCTCTGGAAGATTCAGAATACGGGCGATCTTCTCCATACGATCTTCCGCCGGATATACACTGGTCCATACACCTCCCAGGCCAAGTTCTGTAATAGCCAGCAGGATATTCTGCGACACTGCCGAGCAGTCCTGTATCCAATATTGTTGCAACCAGCCCTCACCTGCCTTTTCCATATCTCCACAGACAAGGATAGCCGCAGGTGCTTTTTTTGCCATACTGGAGGTACGTATCGCATCACCAAATGCATCGAGGATCTCTCTGTCGTCCACAATGATAAACTGCCAGGGCTGCTTGTTCATAGCCGATGGCGCCGCCATACCCGCCCGCACAAGTGTCTCCAGGGTTTCTTTGGATACCTTTTGACTGGTATAGTCACGTATACTGCTGCGACGGTGTATCACCTCGAGCGTAGATTGTCTGCCAACGGCAGCACCTGACTGCCCAGCGTTATCGTTTTTCGTAAACATAGTTATTCCTATAATAAGTAATACAACAATTAAAACGACGTTTAAGATCTTTGAAAAGTTCATATATATGTTATTAAATGGTTTTACAAATAATATTCTTCCGGTTTTCCCTACAGGGTTTCACAAAGCATTTTACCACGTAACGCCTATTCCTATTTCACCCATTTCTTCATTAAAAAATATTATATCCAAATAAATCGTAAATCTGTACATCGTAAATAGAAAAGCATCTTCATTCCGGACAAATGTAGTATCTTTCGTGCGAAAAGTAAAGTACCTACCAAAAGGTTTTATAGTTACCAAAAAGAGTAAATTATGGAATGTCAGGCAGAAAGCAAAAGATTTTTTTTCCAGGGTCAGGAATATATTTGTTCCCTGGAACTGGCCATGAATATCATCGGTGGCAAGTGGAAAACGATGATTGTCTATCATCTCAAAGACGGGCCGATGCGTTCGGGAGAGTTGCAGCGCACACTGCCACAGATCAGTAACAAGATGTTTACACAGACGATACGTGAACTGGAAAAAAGCGGATTACTCGAACGCATTGTATATGCCGTCATCCCTCCAAAGGTAGAATACAAACTTACCGATACAGGACTCTCCGTACTCCCTATCGTGCTCGATCTGGCACAATGGGGCAAAGACATAAGCCTCAGAGAATAGTCCGTACTCCCTGGTGTCACCTCCTGTCATGGGCGAAGAGAAGATAGATTGTAAATATGGACGGTATATGCCTGGAATTTCTCAACTGAAGTGAAAAAGAACCTTTTATTTATACCAATCGTATAACATTTGATACATAGACGTACAAAGGCTCACTATATTATATGCCTCTCACTCCGACTTGCTCCACAACCTGCGATATTCCAGAGGCGGCACACCGCTTCTGCGTTTGAAGAACTTTCCGAAAGCAGACTGATCCGAGAAATTCAATGTGGTCGTTACTTCCTGAACAGACAACTTCGAATGTTCTAACAGCATACGAGCCTCGCTGTATAGCATTTCAAAGATCCATTCACTGATGCTCTGTCCGGTAGCAGATTTTACCACCAGTGTGAGGTAGTGTGTCGACACGTGTAGCTGAGCCGCATAAAACTCCACTTTGTGCTCGTGCCGGTAATGTGTGACCAACAATTCTATAAACGACTGGACCAGACTCTCTTTGCGGGTAGTTACCTCACCGGCAGGCGACTCGGTATAGCGTTCGATCACATCACTCAGGTCCAGAAAAAAACCAAAGAGACTATTTTGCACCACATCCCTGTAGTAATAATGCTTGGTATTGTCCAGTGTGCTACCGATCCTGACCACCCGCTGAGACAGGGTGTCTGTATGCGAAGAATCCAGCCGGAGCACAGGTCTGCTATAGAGCCGCACTCCATACCTGATACGCTGAGAAACCATGGCTGTAGAGTCCATCTCCGTCATAAACTCTTTGCTCACAAACAGGCACAGACAATGAATATCCGGACTGCAATGTGCGAAGTGAAACAAGTGTGAAGAGGAGAACATCAGGAGTGAATCTTTACAGAACGAATAAGAGCGGTAATTGACCCACACATTACCTATTCCTGATAAAACCAAAACTACCGTTGACCCTTCCATATATACAGGAGTAGAAAAATGCCTGACCACCTCCGGATAGTCCATAGTAAGACAATTCACCTTCCGACGCATTTCATTGGCCATATCGCTACCAGTAGATATATCGCGGATGTTTCTTATCTGTATTTTACTTTTCATTTTTCTGTATCCTATATCTCCGGCAAAGATAGTCCGGATCTTTAACAGATTCAAATAAAACCATTTCTTTATAAAATCAAACCTTTCCGGATCTTTTTTTTAACCCGAACTTTGCCCCCGCTTTCAGACCCGATGCGGTACACGTTAAGATTAAATATATATGAGTAGATTCGACAAGGTATTGATTTTCATCTTATTTTCCGTACACACTTCTTTCCTGTTTTCACAACCTGCTCCAAAGAAACTGACGATTGAGCAACTGTTTGAACTGGCAGACTCCAATAGTCGCAGCATCCGCACGTACGACCTGGCAGAGCAGGAAGCAGAACAGGCTATACAGGTGGCCCGGAATGCCATGCTTCCCTCGATTGATGTCTCCCTATCGGCAAGTTACCTGGGTAATGTATGGCTATCGGACCGGAATTTCTCCAACAATCAAGGGGCTTCCATGCCTCATTTCGGTAATAACTTTGCCATTGAAGCCTCGCAGGTGATCTATGCGGGAGGAGCCATCTCCAGTAAGATCGCTGTAGCCAGATTGCATCACCAACTGGCTATACTGGACAAGGAAAACAACAGGCAGGATATCCGCTTCCTGCTGGTGGCCAACTACCTGGAGATGTACAAACTCAGGAATCAGGCGGAGGTCTATCGGAGAAACATCGAACAAACCCGCACGCTCCTGTCCGAGATCACCGCCAGACAGCAACAGGGGTTGGCACTAAAAAATGATATTACCCGCTACGAGTTGCAATTGAAATCTCTCGAACTGGCACATACTCAATTGGAAAATGGCATCCGGATATTGAACCACCAGCTGACCACCGTGCTGGGACTCCCCGAAGAGGTTTCTATAGAGGTCAACGACCATCTGTTGGAGCAACTACCCCTGCTCTCCGAAGAGGAACTGTGGCAGGAAACAGTCGCCTATGCTTCTCCCCTGCTTCAACAGGCAAAACTGGGTATCGAACAAACGCGATACATGGAGAAAATGGCGCGTGCAGACCGACTGCCTTCTGTGGCACTCATCGCAGGAGATTATCTCGACGGTCCTATCACCTTCGAAATACCCACCATCAACCGCAACCTCAATTACTGGTATGTAGGGATCGGAATAAAATTCAATCTCGCTTCCACTTTCAAATCGGGAAAAGAGATCCGCCTGGCACGCCTATCTACACAGAAAGCCACGGAGACAGACCTGCTGTTGCAGGAGAATGTACGTACAGAGGTGAAAGAGGCGTATATACGCTTCCGCGAAGCATTTACCATCTACGACACTCAGATGAAAAGCCTGGAACTGGCACATCAGAATTACGGAGTTATCAATAATCGCTACCTCAACGAACTGGCCCTGCTTACAGATATGCTGGATGCAGACAATTCCCAGCTTCAGGCCGAACTGCAGGTGGTGAATGCACAGATCAACATCGTGTTCAACTATTACAAATTGAAAAGAGTGGCAGGTGATCTGTAATATAATATTCACCAATCCATTAAATACAACCCCATAAACGATGAAAAGAAGAACAAAAAAACTGATTTATAATGCAGTAGTCGGACTGCTGATCTTCGGTGGTATTGGCTGGGTATGCTCCCGTTTCGTACATCTGGGCAGCGTGGAATATACAGACAATGCACAGGTCCGTCAACTGATCGTACCCGTAAATTCCAGGGTACAGGGCTTTGTCAAAAAGATCTGTTTCGATGAATATCAGTTTGTACGCAAAGGAGATACCCTCGCACTGATTGAAGATTCGGAATTCCGCTACAGGCTGGCTCAGGCAGAAGCAGACTATCAGAATGCACGGACAGGCCGCACGGTGGTAGCATCTACCATCCACACGACACACAACAACATCGCCGTATCGGCAGCCAGTGTGCAGGAAGCAAAGATCCTGCTCGACAACGCTGAAGTGGAATACAACCGATACAGGAATCTGCTGGATCAGGACGCTGTCACCCGCCAGCAACACGATGCCGTAAAGACGCAATACGAGGCTTCCAAAGCACGTTACAACCTGTTGTCGCGGCAGAAAGAGTCGATGTCACTGATCAAACAGGAACAAAACCACCGTCTCGAACAAACGGAAGCCGGCATCAAACTGGCTGAGGCTGCCCTTGAAATCGCACGGTTGAATCTCTCTTACACCGTCATTCTGGCTCCCTGTGACGGTACTACCGGACGCAAAGAGATACAGGAGGGTCAACTGATCCAACCGGGACAGACCCTGCTCGATCTGGTGGACGAACATAGCAAATGGGTAGTAGCCAATTACAAAGAGACGCAGACAGCTCACATCGCCGAGGGGCAGACAGTGAATATCGAAGTAGATGCCGTGCCGGGTGTAGTCTTCCGGGGAAGGGTACAATCCATCTCCCGTGCCACGGGGGCCAGTTTCTCCCTGCTACCCCAGGACAACTCCGCAGGCAACTTTGTGAAGGTAGAGCAACGCATCCCCATACGCATCGAATTCACGGCCGACAACCGCACGGAAGACATGAATCGCCTGCGCGCGGGGATGAACGTAGAGTGTCTCGTAAATTATTGATGTATGCACGAGACCGGACCGTTTTCCATCCCTTCCATCCGCGACTTTGTTCCCGCGAAGCTGCGCCCGTGGATCGTTTTGGCTTTTGTGATTATTTTCCAGTTGTCAGGGGGTATCTATCTGGCAGCTGTGAGCGAGATGGTGGGTGCGCTGTCCCTGATGCAGGAGGATATCCTGATGGCAGGCTACGCTTCTCTCGTGGGTATGGGACTTACCTTCACAATTATGTTCCGGCTCAAATTCCGTTTTGCCTCCAAGACCTCCCTGCTCGTTTGTAGTGCCGCTCTTATCATCTGCAACCTGATCTGTATGCACACGGGCAATGTGCCTGTGCTGGTAATCACCTGTTTCATCTCAGGGATCTTCCGGATGTGGGGCACTTTTGAGTGCAACTCCACCCTCCAGTTGTGGATCACACCCAAAAGAGATCTTTCGGTTTTTTTCTGCTACATCTACCTGCTGGTACAGGGCTGTATGCAGCTATCCGGTATATTCACCATTTATACGGCCGTATGGGCCAATTGGGAATACATGCACTGGCTGGTGATCGGACTACTTGCCACGCTGATGCTGGTCACTGTATGTATCTTCCGCACCTACCGCTCCATGCGCAAACTCCCTTTGCTGGGAATCGACTGGCTGGGTGGCCTCATGTGGGGACTCATTGTATTGTGCATCATTTTCGTCTGTATCTATGGAGACCATTACGACTGGTATCAGTCCGTCTACATCCGGATGACCACGGTCGCTGCCATCATCCTGCTACTACTCAACATCTGGCGTGCCTCTTTCATCCGGCATCCGTATATCGCCTTGCCTACCTGGCGCTACCGGACAGTGTATGTCACTTTTCTGTTATACATCGTTGTGGATATCCTGCTGGCACCTTCACATCTGTTGGAGCATATCTATATGGAGGGTATCCTCGGGTTCGATGATCTGCACATCATCTCCCTCAACTGGATCATTCTGCTGGCCATCATCACAGGAAGTGCCTTTACCTACTTTACCTTTGCCCGGCACAAATGGCGATACAAGACCATGACAGTTATAGCTTTTGCCTGCATTACGGGCTACCTGCTGTGGTTCTATTTCCGTATCGACTACAACCTTCCCAAAGAGGCTCTGTGGTTGCCCCTGTTTTTGCGAAGTTTCGGGTATGTGATCATCGCCATCACCTTCCTTACCGCTCTGTCCGCAGTGCCCTTCCAGCACTTTTTCCAGTCGCTGTCGGTACAATCATTCGTGAGTGCCGGATTTGGCGGTGTACTGGGTACGGCTCTGTTAGGTCATCTCCTGAAAGTCACTGTCACTAAAAATGCAATGTTGCTGGGCACCACGTTGGACCGGGTACATCCCGTAGCCAGTCATCTGCCTACAGACCAGCTATATGGAGCTGTGCAGCAGCAAGCACTGACGGTCTCTATGAAGGAGATCTATGGCTGGCTTACACTCATGAGCCTTATATGCATCCTGCTGTTCCTCATCAAAGAGAGCGACTGGAGACCGAGAACTGCCATACACCCGAGGTACAGGCTCATCCGGCGATTTGTGAAGCATGAGTTGCGGGTAAGACAAAAGATGAAGGAAAGAAATGAGGATGTAGTCTGAGGAATAAGAATGTACCGGGGATATATCATTAGTCTCTGTAAATGTATGTATGACCTACCCTCATTATGTATTCAGTGTGGTATACCAATAATTATAGACCTGAGTACCTCCGTCTTCCAGACCGATCTCATGGGAAAGCAGATAGGTCTCTCCCAGGGTGAAGTCAATAGGCGAACGAAAGACAGGCCCATCGAAGCAGAAGGTATGATATTCTCCATTCTCTCCGCAGATATCTACATCGGCGGGCAGATCCTCCACAAAAGAGCGGTCTATACACCGGCCGACAAACTCCCTTCCAAGCTTGTCGGCCGTGGTAGCCACCACCACAGTTTTCAGGCCGGACTCCAGAAAGTCATCCATGATCTCACGGGGAGTACGATCCCACAAAGGCTCCACGACCTCTATTCCATAAGGGCGTAACTTTTCTTCTCTATACTTTCGGATGTCATGCAAATAGATATCACCAAAAATAAATGAAACTACCCCTTGTTGCCTGAAATGCTCCACAGCCCTTTGCATAGCCTCTTCGTATCCGGCCATTTCTCCACCCGAAGCCAGATCCACCAGATACAAAGGAATACCTATACTTTCGGCTTGTGTCTGCAGCAGAGATACCGGAATGGCGTGCATGGAAGAGCGCTGCGTATCGCTATTTATTGTAGTGAGCAGGGCTACGATATCGTAGTCGCCTGTCTGCAGGGCTTTGTAAAGTGCCAGTGCCGAGTCTTTCCCGCCGCTCCAGTTGAAGACAGCCTTGGCAGGAGTTACAATTTCTTTCATATTATTGTCAGATTGCACAGAAAAAGAGAGCCAGCCCGTGTATCTGTTCTCATCGCCTGATGTATTATTTATTACCTGTCTGCTCCTTGCGGGCATACACATACCAGTAGAGCATTCCCACGAAAAAAGCACCTCCTACGATATTGCCCAGCGTGGCAGGAATGAGATTGTCCCAGATACAGGACCACCAGGAGACATGGGCTCCGTGAAATATACCCGTAGGAATGAAAAACATATTCGCGATACTGTGTTCGTACCCTATCGCCACAAAGCACATGACGGGAAACCACAGTCCCAACATCTTCCCTCCTGCGGTGGGGGCAGCCAGTCCCAGCCACACGGCCAGACACACCAGCCAGTTGGCCCCTATCCCTTTCAGAAAGACCACATGCCAGGGAAGTGAGGTTTTTGCCTCCGCTATACCGATAATCGCTTTCTGCCAGGGATCGGTCTGAATCACTCCGGTCAGATAGACCAGTACATATCCAAAGAAAAGCGCTCCGGCAAAGTTTCCCAGCCATACTTTTCCCCAGTTGCTCCACACCCGTGCCCAGCCGTACTTGCCATTCATAGCTCCGGAGATCAAAGTGGCATTGTTGCCGGTAAACAGTTCCGCTCCTGCAATCACAACCAGGATGAGACCTACGGGAAAAGTAGCTCCCGACAACAATTTCTGCAATCCCGGATTCTGTGCCGCCCACTCCGGAAAGCCATAGCCGATCAGGACAGACAACAACCCACCCATAGCGATATATACTCCTGCAAGGAAAGTAAGTACGAAGGTTTTTCTCAAAGGTTGACCGATTTTGTATATACCCATACTTTCGGTTTTCTGTATGATCTCAGCAGGTGTGAGTGTGTTGTTTGTTTCAGGTGATGGATTCATTAGATGAAAAAAATGAGTGTTTTTATTTTTTGCAAAGATAGTGAAAGCCGAGAGTAAAAGTTCAAGCTGGCTTGAAGATTTTACCAAGGCGCATCCTATCTTCTCCAAAGATAGTGAAAGCCGTTTTTTTAGACAAAAGAACATAAGAACATATATTTTGTCTATGAGTTATTCAGAATGTCTGAATTTCTTTTGTTTCTTATGTTCCTTTGTCTAAAAAACCTACACTATATAGTGAAAGCCGTATCAAGAGGCAAACTCTACTTCCCCTTTCCCATCAGCACCTCAAAAAACTCATCCCGGTACGAGTTGCCAATCGCAATCTCATGCTTTCCGATAAATACATCATTGTTGTCGAATGAGTCGATCTTGTTCTTATTGACAATGTAAGAGCGGTTTATCCGCAGAAACATACTCTGTGGAAGCATTTCATAGATGCCTTTTACAGTCAGACGGGTAATGATACGCTGATCCTGCAACTGTATGATTACATAGTCCTTCAGACCTTCGACAAACAGGATATCTTTCAGATGGATTTTAAAGAACCGCCTGTCCGACTTGACAAAGATACAATCGTTCTCTACATTCTCCACACTCTTCTCCTCCTCGTCGAGCAACAACGAATGATAGGTAATGGCTTTATCTACGGCTTTCCTGAACTTTGCCGGATCAATAGGTTTCACCAAATAATCCACAGCATCTACTTCGTAGCTATCCAATGCATATTCGGAATAGGCAGTAGTAAAAATTACAAGTGTATGTCTGGGTATGGTACGTGCAAATTCAATACCATTGACACCAGGCATCTGAATATCAAGAAATATCAGATCCACCGTTGTGTTACGCATAAACTCAGCTGCAGATGCTGCATTGTTGAATGTCTCCAGAAGTTCCAGTTGCGAAATCTGATCTACCAGTCTCTTTATTCCTTTGCGTGCGATGGGTTCATCGTCTACGATAATACATTTCATAATTCTATGTTTAAATTCACCCTGTAAACGGTATCGGTCTTTACCTGTTTCAGCGTATATTTGTCTTTATATAACAATTCCAGACGACGTTGGATGTTGGCCAATCCCAGTCCTCCTACCCCTTCCTTTTTCGTCTCCTTCTGAGGAAGAGAGTTCTCACAGACAAATTCCAGCGTATGATCTCTCCAAGTAAAGGACAGATGCACATACGATAAATTGTCACTATCGAAATTGTGTTTCACTGCATTTTCTACAAACGGGATAAACAGCAGAGAAGCTACCTGCAGGTTCTCTACATCTCCTTCTGTGGTGATCCTGTATTCAAAATTGTCCCGTCGTGTCTTTTCCAGTTCAAGGTAATTTCTCAGAAAACCGATATCTGCTCCCAAAGATACATTCTCCTGCAGGCTCTCACCCAGCTGGTACTGCAACAGACAGTCCAGATTTTGTAGTATGTCCGTGGCCATTTCCGGATCATCCTCAATCAGAATATTTGCATTATTAAGCATATTAAAGAGAAAATGCGGGTTGATCTGGCTTTTCAAATATTTAAGTTCCGACTGGTAAGTTGCAGTTTTCAGTTCACCGATGTGCCGGTTGTTCCTCATCCATTGCCTGAGCAGTAAAAGTGCTGCCACCCCACCGATAAACAGAAAAATAGCCAACAACGAAGAAGTGATACTCAACACAATAGCCACCACCGATGGTTCATGATGGGTCACACCTATATCGTAGAAATTTTCCTGCAGAAATATCAGGATGAGACTCATCCCGCACACAAAGGCAATCACAGACAAAATATAAAGCAATACCTTGTTTTTTGCCAGAAAGAAGGGAAAAAGTACATACGCATTAAAGTATACAAGTACATCCAGAAAGAGGAAATAGCCCAACCATCCGTAAAAGCGATTCAGCGACAGATGAAGCCTGTCCGGAGCATCAAAGAAATTCCCGATGGATATGACCAGGAGCACCAACTGAAGCAAAAGATGTCTGTAAAGACGATATCTGTCATCGATCAGAAAGGAGGTTATGCTGTTTTTATCTAAATGAGTATCCATTCTTTATAACCATTCTATGTTGATTTCAATAGTTCTTGCACCCTGCGAAAACGTGTATTTACCGGCATAGTGCAGATCGAGCCTTCTCCTGAGCCATTCTATTTCCTGATCCGGCAGCAGACTTCTACTGTCCGACTCACACCGGAAAGACAAGATCCGATCGTCACTGGAAAAAGCTATACTCAACGTTGTGCTCTCCTGCACCAGATACTGGACCAAAGAGATAAAAAGCAAAGGAGGAGTCTGTATTACATTCAGATTGCCTTCCGTGCGGATCTCATAAGAAAATATCTCCCGGCTCATCTGTTCCGTTTGCAAAAAGATCCGGAGAAAATGGATCTCCGAGGTCAGCAGTACATAGTCTCTGTTGCAGTCATACAGCTGATAACGCAGCAATTGTCCCAGTTGGAGCAGCATCTCTGTGGCTTTGCGGGGAGCTGTCTGTATATATCCGGAAGCCTTTATCAGCGTTTTGGACAGGAAAGAGGGAGTCACCTGCCCTTTGAGTTTATTCACTTCAGAACGAAGATGTTCCGATTCCATCAGGCTGAGATATTCGTCCTGTATCTTCCATTCACGAAACAAAGCAATTGCCGATATACTGATAAAGCAAATAAACAACAGCATACACGAAGAAAGGTTATCGACCAGTATCAACGGGTTGGTATAAGAGGTAATTCTATGGGGCAGCACCCACAGCGTACGAAATCCATATTCCTGAAGGGTAGACAGCGTCGGCAACAGGTAGGCGGTTGCCGACATATACAGAAGATAAACAGTGTATCTGCCTTTCAACAGAAACCTCGGTATCAGATAATAATAATTGAAAGCCATAGCTATCCCGAAGCACAGCAGGGAAACAAGGCAGACAAAATAGATACGGCTCCCCATCTGGTAGCTGCAATCCATATAGGCCACAAATACCATGTTTGTCGTAATGATCCCTCCGATGACCAGAAAGAAAAGCAGCCTCCGGAACCTGTATTCCGGATCGATCAATAAGGAGGAAAGCCGGGAATGATTGTCACTCATACCGAATTTTCTTACAAAGTTAGAAACTGTTTTGATTTTTCTGCTTTTTTATTGCCTTCATCAAATGTGGGTTCTGTGAAAGTCAGGGTATGACACACTCTCCTGACAACGCATATTCCTGCTAAAGAAAAACTCCTTATCCCTCCAGACTACTACTGCGGCCAATATACATAAAAGTACAGTCTGAATGATTTTAGTATCCGGATGTGGAGCAAACAGTTCGTTGAACAACCCTGCAGTAATATGGAATACAATAGAAATAATGATATTGCGTCCTGTCTTGTAATACAACCAGTTCATCAACAACACAAAAGGAATGATGCTCACCAAAAAATTCAAACCGTATATCAACCCGTCGTTTACCACATTACTCTGATAATAGTCTCTGATGGAAGACAACGGCATGTGCCATACTCCCCAGATAATTCCAAAGATCAGTGAGGTATTAAATAAATTGAATCTGCTTCGCAAGCTGTCTGTTCCATACGAATGCCACGCCAGCTCCTCTATCAACGGAGCAAGGATGAGCAAAAACCACACAGGAAATACACCGGAACTAAAAGTAAAATTACCCGTAATGATAAATTGCTCCGGACTATAGCCAAACAACAACGAGATTGCCTGTGCCAACATGATACTTGCAGGCATAATACCGCAACACAAAAGCACATATACAGGCTTTATATCCCCGAAGTTGAAAAAGCGTTTCGAGATGTCTTTCCTCACCCCCTTGTCTTTCGCCGTCAGGGCATACACTACCCCCAACGGGGCAAGCAGCCCGACAAACGCCAGCAAGCTGGCTATTTCGAGGTATTTTTCCTGATAAGGAGTGATCCGGCTCACATACCCTGCCGCAAACCAGAAAGCCCAGGGAATAAGGGTAGAAAGGGTATAAAACAAGGCAGGATTCCTGTACCGACAGATCGTCTTCTCCAACTGCTGATCCTGTAAAATAGTATTTGTTTTCATTGGAATTGTTTTTTGTTTTCTGAAACAAAGGTATAAAGCAGACGAAGATATAGACCGGATATGAGACGAAATACGTTTGTTTGTAGACAAAAGCCCACTCTTTGCCTTACATATTGAATACTATCTTCACACTTATCCCAAAGCCCCGGAATACAAAGCTTAACCCCTGTCATATCCCTGCAAAACGACAAATACATTGCATCCTAAAAACAAACAGTCTTCAAGGAGGAGCCCTTTTTGAAGAAGGAAAAATTTGCCGCTTTAAACTTCTTTTTTGTCCTTTTCTTAAAAAACAAGCCTCATCCGGCGTCATTTCTTCACAACTTTGACACAAATAAGCCATGGTTTCCAGAACAGATACAAGGGTTTTGTCACAATAAAACAGGGTAGAGAATTTTCGGACAAGAAGAAGTACACCCATAAAAATGAGCTTCCCGGCAAATAGATTTGAGCCAATTAGCAAAACAGCTACGGAATTCCTGCTCTATCTTTGCAACCTGTATACAACTTCTATAAATAAGAAGTTTTATCAGAATCCATACCAGAGAAAACAGGATCCTGATAAAAACGAATTTTAGAGAGACCCAAACCCATTCTTTAACTGTTTTTTATATAAAAAATACGCGTACAGGCGAATGTTTCCTGTACATTTGCTTGTTGTTTCGGTACATTCAAAAAGGTCTTTGTACCCACACATACAACCAGAATATGAATAGTAGAAAAAGAAAACAAATCGCATGTCAGAGAATATAGTTCCTGTAGCACCCAAACAAAGATACATATTGCTGGACGCATTGCGGGGGCTGGCCTTGCTGGGCATCTGTCTGGCCAATTACCCCGAATTTTCGCTCTACACCTTCCTGGGCAGCGAGGTCACCGCAGCTATGCCTACGGCAAGGATAGATACGGTTGTGAAATACCTGCAATACATCTTTATAGACGGAAAGTTTTACACCCTCTTTTCTATCCTCTTCGGCATAGGCTTCTCGTTGATCCTCTCCAATGCCACACAGAGAAACAGGAACGGCCTGCCCGTATTTTACCGCAGGATGCTGATCCTGTTGCTGATCGGGCTCTTCCACCTGTTGTTTCTCTGGGCAGGAGACATCCTGATCCTCTATGCTTTTGCCGGACTGTTTCTGCCTCTTTTCAGAAACCTCTCCGACAGAAAACTGATCATCGGGGCAGTGATACTGCTGTGTATCCCTGTGGGGATAGATGCCTGTATAGAAGCATTCGGATGGAACATTGCCGCACCTGCTATACAGGCCACTGCCTGGTTTCACGGTCAGGCTGGTATCACCGAAGAGAGTTTTCCGGTATGGCTGGCAGAGCAAACCACCTACACAGACGTACTCCGCTTCAACCTGGCAGGTTCTTTCATCCGGCTACAGGAATTTATGGAGGGGCATCGCTTGTTCAAGGTGCTTGGTCTTTTCCTGTTGGGATACTGCATCGGCAGGAGAAAGATCTATGCCCGGTTGCAGGAAAATCAGGACCTGCTCCGGCGGGTGATGCATTACGGATCCATTCTCGGCATCCCCACCACATTGCTCTATGCATGGAGTGCAATGAACGCCCATCCGTGGGGACTGACGGTGCACTCCCTCATCTATACCCTGAGTGTGGTGCCCCTGAGCCTTGCCTATACCACTGCCATCTGCCTGTGGTACATCAGACAACCCCAAAGCCGGATCTTCAGCCTCTTTGCTGCTCCGGGGCGGATGGCGCTCACCAACTACCTGATGCAGTCTGTCATAGGCATGGTTATCTTCTATGGTATCGGCTTCGGCCTGGGAGCCCGTACAGGCCTGGTGTATGTAGAAGGAATTGCAAGTGTGGTATTCGCCCTGCAGGTAGTATATAGTCACTTGTGGCTCCGGTATCACCAGTTCGGTCCGTTGGAATGGAGTTGGCGGATGCTTACGTACGGGCAGTGGCTGAAACTGAAAAAGTGATCCTTAGTAAACAAACAGAACTCTCTGATAACAAAAAAATAATAAACAAACTGATAACAAACAAACGAAGAAATGGCAACAGAAAAAAAATTGATAAGCAATACCTTCTTTGAAGGAGAAAGACCCTTGTTTGCGACTCACCACCTGCGTCTGGAAAACGTAAAATTCTACCCGGGTGAGTCTGCACTCAAAGAGTGTACTGATATCGAAGCTTACAGATGTGAGTTTATGTGCAAATACCCTTTCTGGCACAACGAGAACGTACTGATAGAGGATTGCCTGTTCACCGTATACAGCCGTGCCGCTATCTGGTACTCAAAAAATATACGCATGCTGAACACCCGGGTGGAAGCCCCGAAAATGTTCCGGGAAATTGATGGCCTGTATCTGGAAAACGTGAAACTGCCCAATGCCGGGGAGACACTGTGGAATTGCCGGGACATGAAACTACGCAATGTAGAGGCTCGTGGGGGCGATTATATCTTCATGAATGGAAAGAACATCGATATCGACGGATTCTACCTGCAGGGCAACTACTCTTTTCAGGATGCAAAAAATGTGGTGATACGCAACGCCCGTCTGGACTCCAAAGATGCCTTCTGGAAAACGGAGAACGTGACGGTATACGACTCTGAGATCAGCGGCGAATACCTCGGCTGGCATTCCAAAAACCTGAAACTGGTCAACTGCAAAATATCCGGGACACAGCCCCTGTGCTACTGCACCAATCTGATTATGGAAAATTGCACCCTGGCCGAAGATTGCGATCTCTGTTTTGAATACAGCACGCTGAATGCGGTAGTCAACAGTCCGGTAGTAAGCATCAAAAATCCTACAGAGGGATCTATTCAGTGCGAAAGTGTAGGCGAAATCATTTTTGACGAGAACTGTAAGAAACCCGAAGGATGTATCATCCGGTCGAACAAACAAACCTGTATGGCGCAATGAAATATAATTTTGACGAGATCATTCCCCGGCGGGGCAGTCGTTCCTACAAATGGGACACGGCTACGGAAGAAAATGTACTTCCGATGTGGGTAGCCGATATGGATTTCCGTACGGCTCCCTGCATCATAGAAGCATTGGAAAAGAGAGTACAACACGGCGTTTTCGGATATACGAAAGTGCCGCAGGCCTACTACGATGCCGTGACAGAGTGGTTTGCCCGCAGACACCAATTCATCCTCCGCAAAGAATGGATCTTATTCACTTCGGGTGTTGTACCTGCTCTGTCTGCCGTGATCAAAGCCCTCACCAGACCGGGCGATAAAGTCATTGTACAGACCCCGGTCTACAACTGCTTCTTTTCCAGCATCCGCAACGACGAGTGCCAACTGGTGTCCAACGAGCTGATCTATGAAGATGGTACCTACCGCATCGACTTCGACAGCCTCGAACAGCAGGCGGCCGATCCGGATGCCAGGATCCTGTTGCTCTGCAATCCGCACAACCCGGTGGGCAGGGTATGGACACGGGAAGAGCTGCAACGCATGGGCG
>DALZBD010000017.1:0-18141 GCA_031977515.1 Bacteroides sp.
CCCCGGGCATTTGGGGCGATCAGGACCTGTACAAAAAGATATGTATAAAGGATAGTGCGGAAGCGCGGGGAAAGCATAGATGCCCACATAGATGCGCCCCGTAGGGGTGCTATGTTCCTGTAATGTTACCCATAAATGGGAAATATGTGTTTGATAACATGGATTATCTGGCAGGGAAATAAACCATTCCTTACATAGCACCCCTACGGGGCGCAATTCATTTATCTTCTTCTAAACCCCGCGCTTCCGCACGGGGCTACAAACATGTCACCGCTACGCGGCTGGAAAGGACAAATTTTCTGTAAACTTTTGTTTCTTATGTAAAAACAGAATATTCCTTATATTATTTAATTTCCTCCTGACAACTTCTCCTTCAAAAACTGTCCCGTATAGCTCGTTCCACAGGCGGCCACCTCTTCCGGTGTACCGGCTGTTACCAGATATCCTCCTTTGTCTCCGCCTTCCGGTCCCAGGTCGATCACATAATCCGCACACTTGATCACATCCATGTTGTGTTCAATGATCAGGATCGTGTGTCCGCGACGGATCAGGGCATCGAATGCATCCAGCAACTTGCGGATATCATGGAAATGAAGTCCGGTGGTCGGTTCGTCGAAGATAAACAACGTAGGATCGGACTTTTCCTGACTCAGGTAATAGGCCAGTTTCACACGCTGGTTTTCTCCACCGGAGAGGGTAGAAGAGGTCTGTCCCAGTTTGATATATCCCAATCCTACATCCTGTAGCGGTTTCAGTCTTCTGACAATCTTCTTCTGCTTGTGTTCAGTAAAGAACTCTACAGCCTGGTTCACAGTCATGTTCAATACATCATAGATACTGCGATCCTTGAATTTGACTTCCAGTGTATCTGATTTGAAGCGTTTGCCACGACACGATTCGCATTCCAGGACCAGATCGGCCATAAACTGCATCTCTACAGTCACCGTACCATCCCCTTTGCACTCCTCGCATCGGCCGCCTTCGCTGTTGAAACTGAAAAAGCCTGCTCCGTAGCCCATTTGTTTAGCCAGGGGCTGGTCGGCAAACAGTTTACGTATTTCGTCGTACGCCTTGATATAAGTGACAGGATTGGATCGCGAGGATTTTCCTATAGGGTTCTGATCCACAAATTCGATGTTGCGCAGGCTGTTGATATCGCCTGTGAGTTCCGTGTGTTCTCCCGGCCGGTCGCTACACTCATCCAATGCACGTTTCAGTGCCCGGAAAAATATATCACGTACGAGGGTACTCTTTCCGGAACCCGAAACACCCGTTACTACTGTCATGACATTCAGGGGGAATTTCACATCCACTCCTTTCAGGTTGTTTTCCCGTGCCCCTTTTACCTCTATGTAGTTGTTCCACGGACGGCGGTATTCCGGTACGGGGATTATCTCTTCGCCCAACAGGTAACGCACCGTATGGCTGTTGCTGCCCGGCTGAAGATCCTTCATATCTCCCTGATAGACCACTTCTCCGCCCAGGCGTCCCGCATTGGGACCAATGTCGATGATATAGTCTGCTGCCCGAATGATCTCTTCGTCGTGCTCTACGACCACCACTGTATTGCCCAGTTCCTGCAACTGCCTCAATACATGGATCAGCCGGTCGGTATCCCGGCTGTGCAGACCGATACTCGGTTCGTCGAGGATATACAGGCTACCTACGAGGCTGCTTCCCAGAGAAGTGGCCAGGTTGATACGCTGACTTTCCCCCCCCGAGAGGGAGTTGCTCAGTCGGTTGAGGGTCAGATAGCCCAGGCCTACATCCAGCAAAAAGCGTGTACGACTGTTGATCTCTGTGAGGATACGACGTGACACTGCCTCGTCGTGCTCGTCCAGTTTCAGTGTATTAAAGAACTGCATCAGCTCTGTGATGGGCATAACGACCAGTTCACTGATCGTTTTTCCACCCACTTTCACATAACTTGCTTCCGGTTTTAACCGACTGCCGTGACAGGTAGGGCAGGTGGTCTTTCCCCGGTAGCGGGCCAGCATCACCCGGTACTGTATCTTGTATTGGTTTTCCTGCACCATACGGAAAAAGTCGTTGATCCCGTCGAAGCAGGAGGTACCTTCCCACAGCATTCGTTTTTCTTCGTCTGTCAGCTCGAAGTACGGGGTAAAGATCGGAAAATTGCAATGGATCGCATTGCGTATCAGATGTTCTTTCCATTCCCCCATTTTCTCACCCCGCCAGCATACCACTGCACCGTCGTAGACAGACAACGAGCGATTGGGGATCACTAAATGCTCGTCGATACCGATCACCTTTCCGAAGCCTTCACATTCCGGACAGGCACCGATCGGAGAATTGAAAGAGAACATCTGGTCATTGGGTTCTTCGAATACAATGCCGTCTGCCTCAAACTTGGTACTGAATGTATGCAGCTCGGTGCTGCCATCTTCTTTGTAGAAGCGCAGTGTACAGTTGCCATCGCCTTCGTACATAGCCGTTTCGGCCGAGTCGGTCAGGCGGCTGATCGCGTCTTTGGTGGATGCGCAGGACATACGGTCGATCATCAGGTAGACCGTATCCTGGGACGCGGGTGTATATTCTTCGATACGCACCATCTCTCCGTTTACTTCCAGACGGGTAAATCCCTGCTTTCGGTCTATCTCCAGTTGTTCTTCCAGCGTACGCCCTTCTCTCAGAAAGATAGGTGTAAGTATGGTATAGCGTGTACCTTCCGGATAAGAGAGCATAGTGTTTACGATATCTTCCGTGGAATGCTTCCTTACTTCCTGGCCGCTTACCGGACTGTAGGTACGGCCTACACGTGCATAGAGCAGGCGCAGGTACTCGTAGATCTCGGTAGAGGTACCTACTGTGGAGCGTGGGTTGCGACTGCTTACCTTCTGCTCAATGGCAATGGCAGGCGGGATACCCAGAATGAAGTCGCACTCCGGTTTGCTCATGCGACCCAGGAACTGACGGGCATAACTACTGAGACTCTCTACATAGCGTCGTTGACCTTCGGCATACAGGGTATCGAAGGCAAGGGAAGACTTACCGGAGCCCGAGAGCCCGGTGACCACTACAAGTTTGTTACGTGGAATGTCGACATCGATATTCTTCAGGTTGTTCACCCTTGCGCCTTTGATGCGGATATATTTGTTCTCTGACATAATACTTATTTACGATTTACTGATTATTCCTTATGGTCATGACCCCTTGATTGATTATTGACACTAAGGAATGTTTACGATTTACGATTGAAGTTACACATTAAAACCTGAAGTCTGTCTGGTGATTATATTCAGATGACTGTACGGATAATACCGATCTTAAACAGAGGGCAACTCCAGATATTTCTTCTCTCGAAATCTTAAAAATATTGGGGAATGCAAAGTTACTATTAAAAAGTAAAACAGCGAATTGTGCAATAGTAAATAAACGTTTATCTTTGGGCAACTAATTATTAAAAGATATGTTGAGAATCACAAAAATCCTTTCAATCCTGTTCTTTGTACTTGCAGCGTTGCCTGTGCAGGCGCAGCAACACCCGAAGCGTGAGTTCCGGGCAGCCTGGATACAATCGGTCAACGGACAGTTTCGCGGCATCCCTACGACTACTCTCCAACAGACCCTGATCGATCAGCTCAACTCATTGCAGGAAGCAGGTATCAATGCGATTATTTTCCAGATACGTCCCGAAGCAGATGCTTTGTACGAATCTTCTCTGGAGCCCTGGAGCCGTTTCCTGACCGGTGAGCAAGGCAAAGCTCCTGTTCCATACTGGGATCCGATGCAGTTTATGATCGATGCCTGTCACGAGCGGGCCATGGAATTCCATGCATGGATCAATCCGTATCGCGTAAAGACCAATCTGAGCCACGATCTGGCTCCTTCCCATATCTACCACAGACATCCGGAGCGGTTTGTACAGTATGGCAAACAGCTCTATTTCGATCCAGCGCTTCCCGAGAACCGGGATTATATCTGCACGGTGGTCACCGATATCCTGGAACGTTACGATGTGGATGCCATCCACATGGACGACTATTTTTATCCTTACCCGGTAGCCGGAGAGCCTTTCCCGGATGACGATAGCTTTGCCCGTTACAACAATGGGTTTACCGATCGGGGCGACTGGCGGCGCAACAATGTCAATGTACTGATCAAACAGATCCATGAGACCGTGCGTGGTGTGAAGCCCTGGGTAAAGTTTGGTGTCAGTCCGTTCGGAGTCTATCGCAACCAGAGCAGCGACCCGTTGGGAAGCCATACACAGGCACTGCAAAACTACGACGATCTGTATGCCGATGTGGTGCTTTGGGCAAAAGAAGGATGGGTAGACTACAACATACCTCAGTTGTACTGGCACATCGGGCATCCCCGGGCAGACTATGAAGTGCTGGTCGACTGGTGGGCAAAGAATACGGGCAATCGTCCGCTCTTTATCGGTCACTCCGTGATGAATACCGTAGAGAATGCCGACCCACAGAATCCGGATATGAACCAGTTGCCCCGTAAGATGGCCCTGCAACGCGCCTACCAGACCATTGGAGGCAGTTGCCAATGGCCAGCCAGTGCGGTGATAGAGAACAAAGGACGTTACCGCGATGCCCTGATTCAGGAATATCACAAATATCCTGCCCTGCCTCCGGTATTTGACTTTATGGACAATACCCCTCCGGGAAAGGTAAAGAAGATAAAGAGTACCTGGACTTCGGATGGCTATATGCTCTTCTGGACCCCACCCCAGGCAAAAGAGGAGATGGACAGGGCTGTACAATATGTGATCTATCGTTTCGACAACAAAGAAAAGGTAGACCTGGACGATCCTTCACATATTGTGGCTATTACCCGCAATCCTTTCTATAAACTGCCTTATGACAATGGGAAGACGCGTTATCAGTATGTAGTAACTGCCCTGGATCGTCTGCACAACGAATCCCGATCGGTAAGAAAGAAGGTGAAACTCTGATCTTTTGTGGTTAAATTACATATTCCCTGCCTGTTGATAATCTGTCTTGTCAATGAGCAGGGAATTTTTCTTTTGGATGAAACTCTCTTTACTGTGTCTTTTGTCTGTTTTGCTCCACAATGTATAAAGACAGTTTCAATTTAAATGATCAGGAAACAGCTTATCCAGTAGAGGAGTACTTATCAATACAGAATCAATCCCGCAATGCCACAAACCACGATCATCAGTATCGGGTTGATCTTAAACCGGTAAGTACCCATAAAAGCCACCAGAAAAATGATTACACTCACTATAAACTGGAATGTATTCTGTGTGGGGGAGCCGAAATTCTCTTCGTTCATCAGGACCAGTGCCGCTGCTGCCAACAATCCTACCACAGCAGGTCGTAGTCCTTTAAATACCGACTCTACAGCCGGATGTTTCTGGTATTTCATAAAGAACTTACTGATCAACAGCATCAGGATCAGAGAGGGGAGTACTACGGCAAAGGTGGCAATAGCTGATCCCCAGGCACTACCGGTAGAGACATATCCTACGTAAGTCGCTGCATTGATGCCAATAGGACCTGGTGTGCTCTGGCTGATAGCCACAATGTCGGTAAATTCCTGCGCAGTGATCCACTCGTTACGTAGTACCACTTCGCCCTGGATCAGGGAAAGCATGGCGTATCCCCCGCCGAAGTTAAACAATCCGATCTTAAAGAAAGTATAGAAGAGTTGTAAATAGATCATATCCGAATACGTATTAAATAGATGTGTTTGTTATTTCAATTTATTTCCTTTTTCTTCTTGTAATATCCCCAGAGATAACCGCCTGCGCCTGCACATACAATGATCCAGATAGGGGAGAACCCCAGCAGCCAGATCAACAGGGCGCCCACTACAGGAATCCATACATTGTACCGATTCACTCTGGCAGACTTTGCCATAGTGAAAGTTGGTGCGGCAATCAGGGCTGCTACGGCAGGACGTATCCCTTTGAAGAATCGCTCCACATATTCATTGTCCTTGAAATTCTGGAAAAACATGGCGATCAGCAGGATGATAATAAAGGAGGGCAATACCGTGCCCAGTGCCGTGACAATACTGCCCCGGATACCGCGCAGTTTGTAACCGATAAAAATAGATATGTTCACTGCCAGGATACCCGGTGCTGATTGCGAGATAGCAAGCAGATCCAGAAAGTCTTCTTTGCTGATCCAGTGGCGTTTGGTCACGATCTCCTCTTCAATAAGAGGGACCATGGCATACCCACCGCCGATGGTAAAGGCACCTATCTTGAAAAAGATGCCGAATGATTCCAGATAAATATTCATCGTTTTGTTCTGACTTTAAAGGTGTACAACAGATACACCTGTTTTGTTTGTATATTCGTGTTTATATGTTCTTTTCTTCTGACAGGTCATTACCTACTGCCTCGGGAACTTCTTTGTTTTTATCGTGCTCTTTGCTGTATTGGCTGGGACTCATGTTAAAATGTTTCTTAAATACTTCTCTGAAGTATTTGGCATCACTGAATCCCGTGATCTCGGCTATTTCCGTAATGTTATGGTTACGTTCCTTCAGCAGTTGTGCCGCTTTTTTCAGACGGATCAACCGGATATAGTCGGCCGGAGCCTGCCCTGTCAGTGCTTTGATCTTGGTGTAGAAGCTGGTACGGCTCATGTGCAGCAACGTACAGAGAGATTCCACATTGAATGTGGGTTTATCCAGATTCTCTTCAATGTTTTTCCTGACATCCGACATGAACTTCCAGTCCAGGTCAGAGGTCGCCTGTAGATTTTCGTTCTCTTCCGACGGGTCCAGAGAAGCATATTTGCTACGCAGGAGTGCCCGGTTGACAAGCATATTCCGGATATTTGCCTTCAGGATACCCGTATGGAACGGTTTCAGGATATATTCATCCGCACCCGTTTTCAATCCTTCCATCACCTCCTTCTCATCGGTCAGTGCAGTCAGCAGGATCACCGGAATATGCGAAGTCTCGATATTGTTCTTGATCGCGGCACAAAGTTCATCCCCCCGCATCACAGGCATCATGATATCTGCCAGGATCAGGTCCGGTTTGTATTCCTCCACCACTTTCAATGCCTCTTTCCCGTTGATACAGGTACGCACCGTGTATTCTTCCGATAGGGTCTGCTGGAGGTATTGGCGCAATTCATCATTGTCTTCCACAACCAGAATACGTAATCGGTTGATAACAGTCTGTTGGCGGGCATTCTCCAGAGATACCTCCGGTACCTGCGCTTCGGTCATGACAGATGTATCGGTGGTGGAAAGAGCCATACGGGCATTCCTGTACTTCTCTTTTCCTTTGGGGAAAGTCACTCTCACCTCTGATCCCCGTTGTTCCCGGCTGCTGAGGTGTATCTTTCCCTTGTGCAGACGCACCAGCTTCCATACCAGGAAAAGCCCGATACCGCTGCCGGTGACCTTCGAATTGATGGCATTACTGCCCCGGAAATGTGTTTTGAAGAGTTTCTTCTGCTCTTCCGATGGGATACCTATCCCTGTATCCCGTACCTCCACACTCCAGGTCTGCTCGTTTTCAGTGGCCACAATGGCTACACTGCCGTTTTCCGGAGTATATTTCATCGCATTGGAGATCACGTTTTTCAGGATAGAATCCATTTTCTCCTTATCAAACCATACATTCAGGTAATGGAAATTGCTCTCGTACGTAAACCGGATGTGTTTGACATCCACGTAACTACGGAACGTATCCAGCAGTTCATTCAGGTAGGTAGTGAGTTCGTACTCCGAAATATAAAGTTCCGTACCGGAAGTATCCGCTTTCTCAAAGTTGATCAGGTTGGTCGTCAGTCTGAGCAGCGCGTTTACATTTCGCAGGGCAATGTTGATATTCCCTGTCCCGCTGGGCGACAGTTTCTCCTGCTCACGCAACTCCTCCAGAGGAGCTTTGATCAGAGAAAGAGGAGTGCGTATGTCATGGGCGGTATTGATAAAGAACTGTATCTTCTCTTCCGAAGCTTTCCGTTTTCTTCTCAGCAGGTAGATGGTACTGCCTGCCAGCAGGATCAGGGCAAGAATACCCAGGTAGAGCAGCCAGGCCCATATACTCACCCAGAACGGGTGGTCGATCACGATCCGTATGCTGCGTTGTTCCAGGATCATGCGCGGATTCTCATGGGATACGGCCCGTACGTGCAACACATAGCTGCCCGGACTCAGGTTGGTAAAGCGGATGACATGCTCCCGGGAAGGCCGGCTCCATTCTTCGTAAAACCCTTCCAGTTTCCAGGAATAGAGAACATCCGACGGATAGTCGTAGTTGATCGAAGAAACCCGCAGCGAGAATATATTTTGTCCGTAGTTGAGATGCAACTCCTGTGTATCGTTGATGTCGTTTTGCAGCGGAGAACCCGGCTCTCCCGGATACACCGTCTCGTAGAAAATGCTGAAGTCACTGAATACCATCCGTGAGTTGTAGCTTTCCGGCAGTTTGACGTTCCCGGCAAATTCCACAGCACCGTTTGCACTGCCCAGGATAAAGTTGCCGTTGCTCAACAGCGTGCCGGAAGTTTCATTGAAATAAGTAGTCAGCAGTCCCTGTTCTCCGGTCCAGTTCTGAAACAACTCTTCGCGTGGACGAAACAAAGTGATTCCATTGTCCGTGGTAAGTACGATCACCTCCTTGTCATCCGACACAATGGTATATATGGTGTTGGAGATGAGTGCGGAGTTGTCTTTGTGATAATTGGTGAAAGAATTGTTTTCCGGATTGTATACCACAAGCCCTGAATAATTGGTCCCGATATAGAGCAGGCCATCAGGTGATGGATACAGTGAACATATATAAGTGGATTCTACAGGCAGCTTGATCTCTGTGATCTCACCGGAATCTTTTTGCAGCAGGAACAATCCCTCTGTAGTACCTACCCAGAGCCGGCTCTTGTCCCGCTGGCTCAGGGTGGTCACCGTTGGGACTCCCGGATAGGTACGGACATTTTTTTCCGGGAACCGGATACGCATCAGCTGGGAAAAGCCCCCAACCCAGATATCTCCTTCTTTGTCTGTACAGAGGGAGCGGATGTATTTGTCCGGATGTATCTGTTGTCCGTCCTGTGCGAAAGAGGAGATATAATCCGTAGAAAGTTTTTTCTTGTCTATCTGATAAATGCCCGGAGCATAACCGGCTGTCCAGAGGATGCCCGGAGCAGCTTCGCACAACGAAAGGAAGATGTGATTGTGGTTGTGTATCGTAGGGTCGAACGTACTCAGGAAAGATCTCCATTCTCCGCTTTTCCGCAGCCACAGGCTGATCCCGTTGTTCGTTGCAAACCATATATCTCCTTCGCTGTCTTCCAGTATATCATTTACCTCATCGTTGATCAGGTACTGAAGATTGCCGGTGGAATGGCGTATCCATGTGTATCCCGGATAACGATTGTTGCGCACAGTGATGCCGATGGGATAGTTGGCAAGCCAGATCCGATCTTCATTGTCTACATAGATATCGCTTATGCTATTGCCGTTCATGGCAGTATAAGAGGTATAACCGGCAATACTGTAAGGCTCCGCGTGGAAGGTTTCCGTATTCATTTTATATACACCTGATCCATCGGTACCTATTAGCACTTCGTGGCGGTTGAGAGAACGTATGCATGTGACAGTTGCCTCCCTGAGTGGGGCGGAGACACGGGACAGTTTGTGCAACCGGGTGTCGTATACATATACACCCTGTTGGAAAGTACCGATGAAAAGTTTTCCCGAAGGCTGGTCATACTGCAACGCGTTGACCGGAAAAGAGAGTGCATCCAGTGTCTCTATGGGAAGTATACGAAGTGAATCTCCCTGGCGTACGGTGTGTCGGACCCCGCGGTCTGTGGCTATGAAAAAGTGATCTTTTTCCGCCTCAGTCATATATAGGATATTGCCTTTTGTTTCCGGAAAGAGGGAAGTTGTATCTCCGGTATGTGTGTCATAGAGGTAAATACGGTGGCGGTTGCACATCCATATTACATCTTTTTTATCCAGGAAACTATAGGTGATCTGCGCATTGCGATGTTGGAGTTGTTCTTCCGGGATGACATAGACCGGTCTGAACCGATCGCAAAGAACATCATACTGAAAGATACGACCTTTCCTGCCGATCTCCCACAACTTTCCGGAAGAGTCTATCTGCAACCAGTTCAGATTGGGTTGGGAGTAAATATCCTCTTCTCCGTCGGTAAGTTTGTAGTGTCTGAACTCCTTACCGTCGTATCGGTCTATCCCCTCATGAGTCAGGAACCACATATAACCTATGCGGTCTTTCCCGATGCTGTGTACCTGCCGGTTGCTCAGACCATCTTCCACACCTATGTATTTATAAGTCTGGGCAGAAGCACAGAACGAGCCTATCAGCAGCAACAGGAACACAAGCTTTCTCATAGGAAGCTGGCTTTATGTGAGTAGTGGCGCTTCATCTTTACGTTGATCCTACAAAATTAGGAAATTAATTAAATATAACAAAAACGGTGGTGAAAGACGGTTGTAGGCTGACTTGTATAGCTGTATAGCATTCTTCTTTTCTTTGATCCAATGAGGTTTTCATAGTTTTTCAATCTATTATAACAATTCAAGGGAGTGAAAGTTCAGATCAAACTATTTTTTTAGCAAATTTAGTAGAGGAGGAAGAATAGGAACAGGGTGTCATTATCCGGAGCAAAGAATGTAATCTTTTGATCATACTCAGTATCTTCCTGATCTTCCTCTGTTCCCGGATTCTACATCGTGTGTAGGTTTTGTATACTGTCTGTTATTGACAAGGAAGGATAAGTGTTCGTTCAGTTCCTTTCGGGGATTGGGTGTATGGTGTGCAGATGCTAAAGCTATAGCAGGTAACGCGTCCCCCGGCGGGTGCCTTATGTCACCCGCCGAGGGCTGAATGGCACCCGCCGGGTGCCGAATAGCACCGGGCGGGGGACGCGTCACCTGCCATAGGCAAAACACTTGTTTGTCATAAGGCTGTCAGTAAAGAGGCTTAGGGAAAAGGCAGTTGGATTATAGGTTTTTGCCGGGACAGAATTCTCATTCCCTACAACTACCTATGTGTTACTGTTTGTATAGACCCTTGTAAATGATACACTTGTAGAGACGCAATACGTTGCGTCTCAGCACAAACAAAAGGGGCGAAAAAAAGAACTATCAAGGACCTGCGTAGCCAACCCACCATTTAGCGAAACTAAAATGTAGACAAACTCTGATATAAAAAATCCCTGACCCCTCCGAAGCTGCTTCGGTAAAGGATCAGGGATGATCATATGGACTTAAAATTTAGGACAAAGATCAATCACGGGTTTTGCTTTCAATCCACTGACGTGCATTTACAAACGCTTCGATCCAGGGAGTCACCTGATCTGTTTGCCGTCTTTCCGCCGGATAGCATCCTGTCTGCCAGGGGAAAATAGCGCGCTCGAGGTGAGGCATCATCGCCAGATGGCGACCATCTGCACTTGCCAGAGCAGCGATCGAATAATCCGATCCGTTCGGATTGCCCGGATAAGCATCGTAACTGTATTTGGCGACAACGTTGTATTTATCCTCCGGATAGGGGAGTGAGAATTTTCCTTCTCCGTGAGCTACCCAGATACCCAGCTTACTTCCGCTGAGCGATCCGAACATCACACTCCGATTGGTAGGAATAGTCACACCAACGAACTCCGATTCAAATTTGTGCGAGTCGTTGTGCAGCATACGTCCTTTGTCCGTATGTTCAGGATTGATAAGATCCAGTTCCATCATCAACTGGCATCCGTTGCAGATCCCCAGAGACAACGTATTTTCGCGCGCATAGAATTTGTCCAATGCCTGTTTGGCTTTCTCGTTGTAAAGGAAACCGCCGGCCCATCCTTTGGCCGAACCCAGTACGTCCGAGTTGGAAAATCCACCGCAATATACGATCATGTTCACATCTTCCAGTGTTTCCCGACCGGTGATCAGGTCGGTCATGGTCACGTCTTTTACATCAAAACCCGCCAGGTAGAGTGCATAGGCCATTTCGCGTTCGCCATTCGTACCCTTCTCACGGATGATGGCGGCACGTACTCCCGAAGGCGTGCGGCGGTCGGGCGATATCTGATACTGGGAAAGTTTTCCCGTGAATCCCGGCAGGTAAGCAAACTCTACCGGTTGCATTTTGTAATTCTCAAAGCGGGCTTTGGCACATCCGTTCATAGACTGCTTGCGGTCGAGCAGATACGAAGAAGAGTACCATACGTCCCGCATATAATCTATACCAAAGTGGTAAGTCGCGTCGTTCTTATTGATCAGGATATGACGTTCGTCGGTTGGTTTACCGATCTTTACACATCCGATCCCGGCCTCTTCGAGGATCTCCTCTACTGCTTTTTTATTCTTGTCCGCTACCTGGATAACCACACCCGGGTTTTCGGCAAACAAAACTTTGATCAGATCCTCTTCTTTGATCTTGTCCAGGTTGATTTCCATACCGCCTTCCACATTGGAGAAACACATTTCCAGAAGTGCGGTGATCAGACCTCCCGCGGAAATATCGTGTCCCGCAAGGATCAGACCTTTCTCTATCAACTCCTGCACAGCTAAGAAAGCATCACGGAAATATTCTCCATTCTGTACGGTAGGTACTTCATCACCTACTTTACCCAGCGATTGTGCGAATGCCGATCCTCCCAGTTTCAGGGTGTCGAAGCTGAAATCGATGTGGTACAAGGTCGTATCCGGGCGGTTTACCACTACCTGGGATACGATCTTTTTTACATCCGATACCTCTCCCCCGGCAGAAACGATCACTGTTCCCGGAGAGATCACTTTGCTGCCATCGGGGTATTTCTGCGTCATAGACAACGAATCCTTACCGGTAGGTACATTGATCTGCAAGGTACAGCAGAAGTCGCTCAATGCTTTCACGGCTTTGTAAAGACGTGCATCTTCTCCTTCCTGCGAACGACAAGGCCACATCCAGTTGGCAGACAGGGAAACACTATCCAGTCCTTCGGCCAGCGGAGCCCATACCAGGTTGGTAAGTGCTTCAGCTACCGAAAGTACCGAACCTGCTTCCGGATCGGCCAGCGCAGCCTGTGGAGCATGCCCGATAGAGGTAGCAATACCTTTCTCTCCCCGATAGTCCAGTGCTACGGCACCGCAGTCGCTCAGAGGGAGTTGGAGCTCACCGAGACATTGCTGACGAGCTACTTTGCCCGTTACCGAACGGTCTACCTTGTTGGTGAGCCAGTCTTTACAGGCTACTGCCTCCAGTTGCAATACGTTGGTCAGGTATTCATGCAGTTGTGTAATATCATATTCGGGCATCTCGTAATGCCTTTCCACAGTTTTGTCTATCATATAGGTCTTCGGTGAAGAACCAAACATCTGCTCCACAGCCAGGTCGAAAGGACGTACACTGTCTGCCTGCTCAAACGCAAACCGATGGTCACCTGTCGTTTCGCCCACCACATACATCGGTGCTCTCTCACGTTCGGCAATGCGACGTACATGCTCCACAGCCTCTTCTTTGATCAGAAGTCCCATACGTTCCTGAGATTCGTTGGCGATGATCTCTTTGGCCGAAAGGGTTTTGTCACCCACAGGCAACTTGTCCATTTCGATCAGTCCGCCACACTCCTCAACCAGTTCGGACAGACAATTTACGTGTCCGGCCGATCCGTGGTCGTGGATGGAAACGATTGGATTTTCATCCTCTTCGCACAAAGCCCGTACCACATTATTGGCACGTTTCTGCATCTCTGCATTGGCACGCTGCACAGCGTTGAGTTCAATACCGCTGCTGTATCGGCCGGTATCTACCGAAGATACAGAGCCACCACCCAGACCGATGCGGTAGTTGTCGCCACCGATCACCACGATCTTGTTTCCGGCTTCCGGACTTCCTTTCAGGCAATCCCGCTGCGTACCGTAGCCAACCCCACCGGCCAGCATGATCACTTTGTCGTAGCCATATACTTCGTTGTTTTCCGTATGCTCGAAGGTCAGTACCGAACCACAGATTAGCGGTTGTCCAAACTTGTTTCCGAAGTCACTGGCTCCGTTGGATGCTTTGATGAGGATCTGTTCCGGAGTCTGGTAGAGCCATTTGCGCACGGGTAGGATCTCTTCCCATTCGCGACCCTCTTCCGTACGCGGATAGGAGGTCATATAGACAGCTGTTCCGGCAATGGGCCAGGAACCTTTACCACCTCCCATACGGTCGCGGATCTCTCCGCCCGTACCGGTCGAAGCTCCGTTGAAGGGCTCCACAGTGGTCGGGAAGTTGTGTGTCTCCGCTTTTAGGGAGATTACACTGTCTATCTCTTTGATCCGGAAATAATCGGGTTTGGATTGGTCTGCCGGAGCAAACTGTTCCACACGGGGGCCTTTGGCAAATGCCACATTATCTTTATAGGCAGATATGATCTTGTTGGGGTTTTCGTGGGTTGTCTTTTTGATCATCTGGAACAGAGAGGATTCCATCTCCACACCATCAATCACAAATGTTCCCCCGAATATCTTATGGCGGCAGTGCTCGGAATTGATCTGAGCAAATCCGAATACTTCCGAGTCGGTCAGCTTACGTCCCAGTTGCCCTTCTACATTTTTCAGGTATTCCATCTCTTCCGCGGAAAGAGCCAGACCTTCCTGCTCGTTGTAACTTTCCAGGTCTTCGATATAGCAGATGGCTTCCGGCTGGCGGTTAGTCACAAAGATCTGCTGGTCGAGTCCTTTGTACATGCGTTGCAGCATCGGGTCGTGTCCGGCCTGCTCATTTTCTACCGGAAAATACTCTTCGATACGGCTGATGCCTTCCAACCCCATGTTCTGGGTGATCTCTACGGCATTGGTACTCCACGGCGTGATCATTTCACGACGGGGGCCAATAAAGAAACCGGTCAGGTTCTCTTCGGTTTCGGGTACAGCCTGACCAAAAAGCCAGCAAAGTTTATCACAATCTTCGGTAGTAAGAGGGTGTGCGCTTTCTACGGCGATCACACTGGAGGAAGTAGTTCTGAAAAAAAGAATCATTTTGTTCCTTGCGATTTAATTCCTTCGAACCGGGAGGCGTTGATATCCCTTTGAACGAAAGGATGTTAACTGTTCCTTTAATTGGGACAAGGCTTCTGATGCCTCAATCCACCGCAAAGATAGTCAAAATGCAGTGGTCTGAAAACTCTTGTTTACAAAAACTTACTTTGTTTTTGAAAACATTATAGGTTATTAGAACTTAAACTGGTAGAATATGAGGGTTAATATTAAGTAAGTAGGAATGATTATATATGGATAAGAAATGAGGTGGTTTGTGAAGAGTCAAGTTAAATAGCAGAAAAATATAATATAAGGTATAGACAAAAAAATAATAGAGGAGTATATTTATCGCATAGTTTTAGCAGAACTTGGTACATTGGATAATGAGAATTTTCCATCAATATCAGTAATGGTTCCTAAAGATGTCCCTTTTACCAATACGGATGCTCCAACGATAGGTAGTCCATCTTCTTCAGAGATAACCGTACCTATTATCCTTTGTGTCTGAGCATTTGCAAGACCTATGCCTGTAAACAGGTAGATCATAAATAGCATTAATTTTCTTTTCATAAATTCTCTCTTAAAAATTAAACGAAATTTGAATAATATAATTGCCTCTAACAATTGGCAAAGATAATTATTTATTTTTGTTAACACCAAATAAAATTAAATAAAAGCCATGCTCTTTTATTTTGCTTTAGTTGTGGAGATATGACAATATGATAGGGAGAATGGGAGTAATCCAGGAGTTGAATAGCTATTCTTAAGCTAAAATATCAGTAGAAAAGATTATGGTTATATATTTGAAAAACAGAATATTTATTAAATTGCATAAGTTCTGCTAAGACTTTGCAGGTTTCCTATATCGGTATGAGAACAGAAGAGGTCGCAATTAAAAATGACATTGTGATTACTCTGAAACCGGATGCACACCTGATCGAGGAAGTAATGGTCGTTGCATACGGTACAGCTAAAAAGTCTTCATTCACCGGTTCGGCCGCTACTGTGAATTCGGAAGAACTTAAGAAACGTCAGGTTTCCAATGTCACCAAAGCATTGGATGGATTGGCTCCTGGTGTACAGGCTACTACAGGTAGTGGACAACCAGGATCTTCTGCCAGTGTTCAGATCCGTGGATATGGTTCGATCAATGCCAGCACATCTCCTCTGTATGTAGTAGATGGGGTTCCTTACGACGGAAATATAGCTGCGATCAATCCGGACGATATAGAGAATATAACCGTTCTCAAAGATGCTTCTGCCGGAGCATTGTATGGTGCCCGCGGTGCGAATGGTGTGATTATGATCACTACACGTAAGGGAAAATCCGGCCGTACAGATGTCAGTCTGAAAGCTACAGTCGGTTTTTCAAATCGCGCTTTGCCTCGTTACAAAACTATGAATTCCGGTGATTATATAGAAGCACTTTATTCAGCCTATTACAATCAACAGGTGGCTAATGGAATACCTGCCAGCCAGGCTGGTGCCGCTGCTTTGCAGGAAATGGGCTACGGTTCTACAAAGGTATTTGGCGAAAACGAACAATACAATCCGTTCAATTATTCGATCACAGAATTGATCGATCCGGCTACAGGTAAAATACGTAGCGACGCCAAACTGCTGTGGGAAGACAACTGGATGGATGAAGTCAATAAAAAGAATGCCTTGCGTACAGAATATCAGTTGAGTGTAGACGGTGGAAATGAGACTACCCAATATATGTTTTCATTGGGATATGTGAATGAGGAAGGAATTTTGAAAACAACAAAGTTCGAACGTTATTCGGGAAGGACAAATATTGAAACTCAGCCGAAAGAATGGTTTAAAGCTGGTTTTGGTGCCAATTTTGCCCACAATGTATCGAATACATCCGCCACCGCTACTTCATCTACCAGTAATGTCTGGTTTTCTGCCGCACTTATGGGGCCTATTTTCCCTATTTATGAGCGTGATCGTGAAAACAATGGCGCATTTATCCTGGATGATGAAGGCAATCGCATTTTTGACTATGGTGAGAATCGACCCACCGGTCAGCAACAAAATTTTAACTCTGTAGCTACTTTGTATGATGACAAGTACAGTACCGTATACAACAGCCTTTCTGCACGTACACATGTAGACTTCGGTGGCATGCAGAGTGGATGGTCCAAAGGTCTGAAAATCGCTTTCAACTTTGGGGTGGATTATTATGGAGCAGAGCAAATAACTTATTACAATCCTTATTTTGGGAATGCGATCAGCTCCAACGGGCGTATACAGAAAGTAAACAATCAGATGATGAGTTATACGTTCAATCAGATCCTGACCTACGAAAGAAGTTTTGCCGGACATACCATCGACGCTTTGCTTGCTCATGAATATTATTCGTATGAAATAAGTAAGATCAACGCTCATAAAACAGGTTTTCCTTTTGGCGGATTGTATGAGCCGGATGCGGCATCTACAGTATATACTACAGGTGGATCCAAAGATACATACAGAATAGAATCTTATTTCGGACGTCTGAACTACAATTATGCAGATAAGTATTATTTATCTGCCAGTTATCGTCGCGACGGTTCTTCCCGTTTCTACAAAGACAACCGTTGGGGAGATTTCTGGAGTATAGGAGGTAATTATCGTATCTCTGAGGAAGAATTTATGTCTTCTTATGAGTGGATTGATAACCTCTCTGTACGTGCCAGTTATGGGGTACAAGGCAATGATGCACTGTTGAATACCAGTGGGTATGCAGATTATTATCCCTGGCAATCATCCTACGATCTTGCCTACTCTAATGGCAGTGAGTCCGGAGCTTTGGTGACTTCAGTGGAAAATAAAAATGTGACCTGGGAAAGCAATCATAACCTGAATATCGGTATGGATGTCAGTTTATGGAGACGTCTGCAGGTTGGTCTTGAATGGTACAGCCGGAAAACAAAAGATCTTTTGTTGTATTATCCCCTGGCTCTCTCTTCCGGGTTTGAAGGGTATTACCGTAATGCGGGAAGTATGAGAAACAGTGGGTTTGAAGCTACTCTCTCAGGAACCCTTATCCGGACAAGAGATCTGGAATGGACGATGACTCTTATGGGAGCTACTTTAAAAAATAAAGTGTTGAAACTTACAGAAGATGGGCAGGATATTCTCAACGGTAGCCAGATCATCCGGGAAGGTGAGTCTATCTATTCGTACTATGTGGCACGTTCGGCAGGAGTAGATCCATTGACG
>DALZBD010000018.1:0-17748 GCA_031977515.1 Bacteroides sp.
AGCTTTGATATCCTCTTTCAACTCTGTCTGATGTACCCCTTTCACACTACCCAGGGTACCCACAGGCATAAATATAGGAGTTTGTATCTGCCCGTGGGCAGTCGTGATCAGACCGGCACGGGCATTACTTTTGTTGTCTGTGTATTGTAGTTCAAACGTCATTCTTTACACGGCTTTCCTGATAGTCAGATCCAGTGCATCTGCTACCTTTTCATGGGTCAGGGCAACAGCAAACACCTCTTTTATATCCTTTACATAATGGAAGGTCAGTCCCTTCAGATACATTTCCTGAATTTCGTCGATATTCTTTTTATTATCTGCACTCATGATGATCTCTTTGATCCCTGCCCGTTTGGCGGCCAGGATCTTTTCTTTGATCCCTCCCACAGGAAGCACCTTTCCGCGCAGAGTGATCTCACCTGTCATAGCCAGATTTGCCTTTACCTTACGCTGTGTCAGCGCAGACGCAAGCGAAGTGACCATGGTGATCCCTGCAGACGGTCCATCTTTGGGTATCGCTCCTTCAGGAACGTGCACATGAATGTTCCAGTGCTCAAAGATCTCCTCATCCAGTCCCAGCAAGGAAGCATGAGATTTGATATATTCCAATGCCAACATGGCAGATTCTTTCATTACATCTCCCAAATTACCTGTCAGCGTCAGCTTTCCGCCTTTTCCACGACTCAGACTGGTCTCCACAAACAGGATCTCTCCACCTACGGCAGTCCATGCCAGTCCGGTCACCACACCCGCGTACTCATTTCCCTGGTATTTATCCCGGTTGTATTCGGGTGCTCCCAGAAACTCATACAAGTCGGTTGGTTTGATCTCTGTTTTTGCAAAATACCCGTCTGTAGCATATTGACGTGCTGATTTTCGAAGTATTTTTCCAATCTTTTTCTCCAGTTCCCGTACACCACTTTCCCGTGTATAGCACTCCACGATCATCTCCAGCGTATTCTTCGGAAATTTGATATCTGTCTTTTTCATCCCGTTTGCCTCCAGTTCTTTCGGAACCAGGTGGCGACGTGCGATCTCTATCTTTTCTTCTGTGATATAGCCACTTACTTCGATCAGTTCCATACGATCGAGCAGGGGAGCCGGAATGGTATTCAGGTTGTTTGCCGTAGCAATGAACATCACTTTAGAGAGATCGTAATCCACATCCAGGTAGTTGTCATGGAAAGTGGTGTTCTGTTCCGGATCCAGCACCTCCAGCAGTGCCGAAGAAGGATCTCCCTGACGGTCTGAACTCACTTTATCAATCTCATCCAATATAAATACCGGATTGGAAGAACCTGCTTTGATCAGGCTTTTCACGATACGGCCGGGCATAGCACCGATGTAGGTCTTTCTGTGTCCGCGGATCTCCGCTTCATCATGCACACCACCGAGCGACATACGTATATACTTACGTTTCAGCGACGCGGCAATGGATTTACCCAGTGAGGTTTTCCCAACCCCCGGAGGGCCATACAGACAGATAATAGGCGACTTCATGTCTCCTTTGAGTTTCAATACAGCCAGATGTTCCAGAATTCTTTCCTTTACTTTCTCCAGGCCATAATGATCCTTATTGAGGACTTTCTCGGCATGTTTGATATTGAGATTATCCACTGTATAAGAGTTCCACGGAAGGCTAAGCATCGTTTGCAGGTAATTGAGCTGCACACTGAAGTCGGGCGATTGCGGATGAGTTCTTTCCAGCTTGGCCAACTCCTTCAGGAATACAGCATTCACTTCCTCTCCCCAGTTTTTGGTCATGGCCTTCAGACGCATTTCTTCGATCTCCTGCTCCTGACCACTACCACCCAGTTCGTCCTGAATGGTCTTGATCTGCTGTTGCAGGAAATATTCACGCTGCTGCTGGTCTATGTCTTCCCGTGCCCGCATCTGGATAGATGCCTTGATATCTGCCAGTTGCACCTCGCGATTGAGGATTTCCAACAGACGATAGGCTCTGTCACGCAAAGAGTTGAGCTGCAACAGTGCAATCTTCTCGTCTTTCTTCAGAGGCAGGTTGGTACAGATAAAATCTACCAGGAACATCTGATTATTGATGTTCTTAATAGCAAAGGTAGACTCCTGATGGATAGAATCGGACGATTTGATATAACGGATCGTCAGATCCTTACAGGTCTCTACCAGAGCCATAAATTCTTTATCGTCTTTGGAAGGGATCTCTTCATCCAACAACTGGACATGTCCTTTCAGATAGGGATAAGAATCTGTAATATCTTTCAGGTGCATCCGTTTGACACCCTGCAGGATAACGGTAGTCGTCTGATCCGGCATTTCCAGAATGCGTACGATCTTTCCGATAGTACCTACACGATGCAGATCCTCAAATCCGGGAACTTCCACCTGTTCGTCCTTCTGGCATACCACAGCCACATATTTATTCTTTTGTTCGGCCTCACGTACCAGTTTTAAAGAGGATTTGCGTCCCACAGCAACAGGCATAAACACCCCAGGGAACAAAACCATATTGCGAAGTGGTAAAACAGGTATCGCACCCTCAACATCTATATCGAAAAGCTGCTCTTCATTCCCCTCAAAATCAGTGATTAACGAAAAAGCATTGTTTTCCTGCTCTTCTATCTCGCTAAAATATATTTCTTTATTCATCTTCGTTAAATTAGTTTATGTCAGTTTGGCAGGCATAAAACACCTGCAAAGGTAATCTATTCTTAGTTAATTGTAAACTCCCAACTTCATAAAAAGACAAAATCAATGCCAAATAAAGCGATTTACCAGATAATAACTAAAATTATTGTTTAATTTTGGCAAAACAAGAAGCTTTGCTAGTTACGATTTACTAATTTACGATGTACGATTGAGATTACACAGTAAATCATAAATTGCAACTATCAAAACGTAACTAACTCATAGAATGGCTATTATATATACAATAGTGACTTCAATCGTAAATGGTAAATTGGTAAATCGCAGATCCTCTCATGTCAGCTTCGTACTTTCGTTTTAAGCAATTCACTGTCAGACACGATCGCTGCGCCATGAAAGTGGGAACAGATGGTGTACTATTAGGTGCATGGAGTGCTGCAGCGCACAAAAAAAATATTCTGGATATAGGCACCGGTACCGGGCTCATCGCTCTTATGATGGCTCAGCGCAACCCAGATGCACAGATCACAGGTATCGAAATAAACAAAGAGGCTTATCTTCAGGCTTGTGAAAATGTCAACGATTCGCCCTGGGCAGACAGGGTGAACATCTGCCATATTGACTTTAAAACTTACCAGACAGAGAATAAGTTTGACCTGATCGTCTCCAATCCTCCTTTTTTTACAAATTCTCTGCTGGGACCGGATCATAAACGCAATCTGGCCAGACACACAACAGAACTTACCTACACAGAATTGCTCCGGAAAGCATCAACCTTGCTAAGTGCCAACGGCGAACTGGATATAATTTTTCCTGCCGGAGAAGAATCGTACATCAAAGAACAATCCCTTATTTCTGGTCTGACCCCGTGCCGCCAGTTAAATATATTACCCACTCCGGATGCTCCTGTCAAACGAATATTACTGGGGTTTTCTTTCTCCGAAAAAGAATGTGTTTCCCATCAAATTATTATAGAAACAGCGCGCCATCAATACAGTGATGAATATATCTCCCTCACCAGAGAATTTTATCTGAAGATGTGATCCTGAACAGGGATTCGCATTTAGCTTATATCGACAGTTGGTTCATCTGTCCTTTTGTTCTTTTGTCTAAACACACACATAGATTATTATTCATAAAAGAGCAACATTTCAAAATCTTTATTTGTTACCATGTTTCAATAAATGATATTCATAATCATTAGTAAACATGGAGTTTCAAGGAGCCCTTCTCTCTCTTCTGATCTTATTATATATATGCATGATCATCTGGTATGTATACAGGATCATTATTTCTTATGACAACTGCAACGCTGTGAAGACCATCAGCTGGATATTTGCGGTTGTGTTCTTTCCGGTGATCGGCGTGGTTGCCTACATCATTGTCGGACGTAATCTGACCCGTCGTAATATCCGTTTTGAGAAGATGCGCAGGGAAATAGACGGGTATATTAAGCACAAAAACAATTTTCACTTCGAAGATAATATTGCTTCCACAAGAAACTATAAGGAGTTGAAGCTGCTTCTTACCCATTTATGTGAACTACCTGTATTTCCCGGCAACAAAGTTGATCTTTATTCCGATGGAGCAGAGAAATTCCGGGCCATGTACGCGGATTTTGAGAATGCCACCCGATACATTCATCTTCAGTATTATACCATTGGCGGTGACGAAACAGGTATCCGATTCAAAGAAACCCTGATCCGAAAACACAAAGAGGGGGTAGAGATCAGGATTATTTACGATGATGTGGGTTCCAACGAGACACCCAGACAGTATTTCGAAGAACTGAAAAAAGAAGGGATAGCTGTAACTGCATTTTCCCCGGTAAAGCTCTTCAAAAAGATACGTACGATCAATTACCGCAATCACAAAAAGATTGTAGTCATCGACGGAGATATCTCATATACCGGAGGGATGAATGTCAAAGATGAATACATAAAAGGTCTCGAATGGGGCGTATGGAGAGATACCCATATCCGTGTCCAGGGGCCTGCAACGCTGGGGCTGGAGTCTGTATTCCTCGTGGACTGGTACTATGCCAACCGTGAACACCTGAACTACGACCGCTACTTTCCCAGAGCCAGGTCGTATGGAGAAGTCCCTATACAAATAGCAACAGCCGAACCTTTCGGAGAAAATGCAAATATCCTGCAGGGAATGTTCGAAACCATCACACGCGCCAAAAAATCAGTCTATATAGAAACTCCTTATTTCGTACCTCCGGACAGTATCCTCACTGCCATACGTACCACCGCATTAAGCGGTATAGAGGTGGTGATGGTACTACCCGACAGGTCGGACAACCTGAAAGTACAATACGCAGCCAATTCCTACATCAGTCAATTGCTCTCTGCCAATGTAAAAATATACAGGTATACAAAAGGGTTTATTCATTCCAAACTGATGGTGATAGATGATGAAATTACCATTGTAGGCTCTTCGAATATGGATACACGTAGTTTCGAACTGAATTTTGAATGTAGTGTCTTTATCTATGACAAAGAGACCAGTCTAAAAGCGAAAGACCTGATACTCATGGACATGCAGGATTGCTTCCTGCTGACATCCATATTGTGGGAGAAACGAACAAAACGACAGAAATTTGTCGAAGCCGTATATCGGTTATTTTCTCCTCTGCTCTGACTATTTCTATCTGTGAGACAATTACATACAGCTCTTCCTCAGACGGTTTCACTTCCAGATACTTGCTTTTATTTATGTTAATAACCTTTTGACGGATGAACATAAGGGAATACGAATTGTATCTAAAAAACGATAGTAAAACAGCCTGAGGGCATACATATATAACCTGAGAGATATGGACCTTTACTCCGGACTACCTTATTGGATCGCAAAAAATCCATTGCATGACTATTTCCATCCGCTGACTGAAGATATCCAGACAGAGGTGGCTATCATAGGCGCAGGCATTACCGGTACTCTGGTGGCTCATGAACTGTGCAAAGCGGGAATAGAATGCAGTGTTTTCGACAAGAGAACCCTCACTACCGGAAGTACTATTGCCAGCACCGCCCTGCTGCAATATGAAATAGACACTCCTCTGTGTAAATTATCGGAAATGATAGGAGAGGGGGCGGCAGTGAAGGCCTATCATTCTTGTTTGCAATCGATCAATGATCTGGAACATGTATTCATGGAACTGCAGATACATCCGGATTTTATGCGGGTTCCGAGCATCTGGTATGCCAGTGACCGAAGAGGTCTGACGCTGGTCCGAGAAGAACTGGAAATCCGCAACCGCTTCGATCTTCCCGTCATCTACTTTTCCAAAAAAGAATTGGAAGATAAATACGGTCTGCGAGCTCCCGGTGCACTGGTAAACTACAGTTCTGCTCAAGTAGATCCTTACAAAGCCGCCACAAGCATTTTGGGGCATTATATGGAAAAAGAGGAGTTGGCTGTATATACCCACACAGAAATCAACAACTGGAAAGAGACCACAGAGGGGTATATGCTGACTACAGTAAATGGCAATACCATTCGTTGCAGGTATGTGGTCGTGGCCGCCGGATTTGAAGCGGGGAGATTCCTGCCCAAAAAACTGATGAAACTCACCTCTACCTACGCAATCCTCTCCGAACCCGTGGACAAACACTTCCTCTGGCCAGGACACAGTCTGATCTGGGAAACCCGTGAACCTTATCTCTATGTACGTACCAACAACCAGAACCGCATCATTGTGGGGGGAGAGGATGAAGAATTCAGAGATTCTGTAAAGCGGGATCAACTGATACGGAAGAAAGTAGCTATTCTGGAGAAAAAGATAAAGAAATTATTTCCGGATATTCCTTTCCGGACTGATATGGCGTGGTGTGGCACATTCAGTTCTACTGAAGATGGACTACCACTCATTGGAGCATGGCCCGGAAAAGAAAGAATGCTGTATGCCCTGGGATATGGTGGCAATGGTATTACTTTCAGCATGACTGCCGCGCAACTTATCCGCCACAAGATACAGGGAATAAAAGACGAAAGAGAATCTGTATTTGGATTCGAAAGACTAAATAAAAAATACGAGTAAAGTTTAAATAAACTCTAAACAGGCTCTATAAATAAGTTCAACTATAAATAAAGAAAAAATGAGTTCAAAATCGTATGAAGAGATGCAGGATCCTTTGCATCAGTATCGTGAAGAGGGTTATCCGAAACAATTGCAGGAAGCCCCGGGTGTACAAGCTGAAATGGCTCCCAAACCGGATTGCGGAGAGGAGACTTATGTAGGTCATGGGCGTTTGAAAGGACGCAAAGCACTGGTTACCGGAGGAGACTCGGGAATCGGCAGGGCAGCTGCTATCGCCTATGCCAAAGAGGGTGCAGATGTTGCCATCAACTACTTGCCTTCCGAACAAAAAGATGCGGAAGAGGTAGCGAAGGTGATAGAAAAAGCTGGTCAAAAGGCTATTCTTATCCCTGGAGACATTAGTGACGAAGAATTTTGTAAAGAGATGGTGGACGAAGCCAACGCCAGTCTGGGAGGAATAGATATTCTGGCACTTGTCGCTGGTAAGCAGGTGGCTAAAGAAGATATTCTGGAAATCACCACCGAACAGCTTACAGCAACTTTTGCTACGAATGTATTTTCTCTGTTCTGGATCGTCAAAGCGGCTCTTCCTTTGCTCCCGGCAGGAGCTACCATTATTACGACCTCTTCTATACAAGCTTTCCAACCCAGCCCCACCTTAATAGATTATGCCTCTACCAAAAGCGCCATTGTAGCGTTTACACGTGCCCTGGCCAAACAAGTAGCAGAAAAAGGCATCCGTGTGAATAGTGTGGCCCCGGGTCCTATATGGACAGCCTTGCAGGTAAGTGGCGGACAACCACAGGAAAAATTACCTGAGTTTGGACAAGATACTCCATTAAAACGGGCCGGCCAGCCTGTGGAACTTGCAGCTATCTACGTGTTACTTGCTTCTCAGGAATCGAGCTATGTGACAGCAGAGGTATATGGAGTGACAGGGGGTAATCATACGAATTAGTCCCTTTAAGGGGTTCCTATCTATCTCTTATTGGAAGTACATGAGACGCAAAGTATTGCGTCTCTACAAGTATATCACATTCAAAAGAAAGCACCCACTTGTAGAGACGCAATACCTTGCGTCTCATATACATTGTGTTTCATATCCTTACTTCTCATATCCTTGCGTCTCACGGACATTATATCTTATACACCTTGCATCTCATATATTCTTCGTCTCCCATACTTTGTATCCGAAACAATAGCTCTATCATACAAAAAATAACACAATCGTCCGCAAAAGCAAAAACAACACAAAGTGAATGATTCAGCTATGAATACGTATGTTATTGGTATTACTCTTGTCTGGAAACCGGTATTTTTGTTTGTATTGAATAGTTGACCCTTACAAATGAATACCATGGAAAAGAATAATTTTATCGTTAGTCTTTTTAAGACAAAGCCATCTTCCACAACTTGTACATAGAGTAGAGGCTTTCCTGACGGCAAGAAGTGAAATAGAGACACAATTTTACCCTCTCAGGAACAAATATACCCGTTTAACACCGTTTGTACGTAGATTCTGCTATTTTTGTTTGAATAAAACACAAACTCAAAAGGCTTAGACAATGACAAAAGAAATGCGTTTATCAGACATAGTAAAGCAAATATTGCCACTGCTGTTGTTTCTTATTTCCCATCTGCTACCAGCTCAGGACATCCATTTTCAGGTACTTGGAGTAGAAAACGGAATTTCCCAACCCACGATCACATCCATGTACCAGGACGAATTCGGAATCATCTGGATAGGAACCAAAGATGGACTGAACCGTTACAACGGTACCGATTTCTATATATTCCGCCCGATTGAGAACGACAAAAATAGTCTGTACAACAACAATATAGGCACTATCTGCGGAGATAAGAACGGACATATCTACATCCGCTGCAAATATGCGGTTGTAGAATACGATATCAGGAACAATATTTTCCACACCATTCGTGACAATAATATCCACGCCATCGGTTTTGGAAACTCTCAGTTGTGGGCATGTACGAGAGACTCCATATTTACCTACAACCGTGCGGAAAATAAACTGGAATATTACCATCATCTGGAGGACGTACGCATCTCCTGTGTGACAGAAGATCAGGAGGGAAACCTGTATGTAGGCACCATCAATGACGGTCTGTATATGATAGACAGCAACAGGAAATGGCTCCATTATCTCCCTCAGAAAGATATCACCTGCCTCTACGAAGATTCCAAAAGAAATATCTGGGTAGGAACCAAAGACGACGGCCTGTTCCGGTTGGACAGGAACGGCGGAAATACCAATTATATGCATACGCCTTATAAAGAGGGTAATGGGCTTTCCAGCAATCATGTGCGTTGTGTTGTCGAAGATAATTCAGGAGACTACTGGGTGGGTACCTTCAAAGGACTGGACAAACTAAATGTCAATACCCATACATTTACCAACTACAGCGAAGACAATAAATCCTTCAGTCTGAGCAATTCTTCCATCATCTGTATGATGAAAGACCAGCAGGGTACCTTCTGGGTAGGTACTTACTATGGCGGAATCAATCTGTTCAATCCGGATTATGAGATCTATACCTACTACTACCCCGATGAATCGGAAAAAGGGAAATTGACTTCTCCTTTCGTCGGCAGGATGATAGAAGACTCCAAAGGTGGGATCTGGATGGCCACAGAAGGGGGAGGAATGAATTACCTGGACCGGGAAACAAGAACCTTCACCGGCTACAGGCAGGAGATGAACAGTAACTCCCTTTCATCCAACACCGTCCAGGGCCTGTATCTGGATGAGAGGGAGCAAATATTATGGATCGGTACACTACGGGGAGGGCTGGACAAACTGGATCTGAAGACACAGAAGTTTACCAACTACAGACATATCCCGGGAGACCAGCATTCACTGATCAACGATATTGTGCGCAGGATCATTCCCTACAAAGAAGAACTGTTGCTTGCTACTCACAACGGAATAGGAATATATGATCCTCAAACAGGGAAATGCAAGAAATTACTGAATGATAGTCGCCTCCACAACAGGCAGATCATTGATATACTTGTTGACCGGAATCAGAATGTATGGTTTTCCTATTCATTCGGATTGATAAAGTATAATCCGGAGACACAGCAACGGGATGAATATTTCGTTCCCAACGACTCGCAAAGGGTCATAGGAAGCAACCTGATCAACGTGCTTTTTGAAGACAAGAAAGGCAATATCTGGGCAGGCTCTTCGGGAGATGGTATATTCCTGTACGAGCCGGATACAAATACATTCAGACCATTCAATTCACACAATTCGGACCTGAACAACGATTATATCCTGGATATCAAAGAATCACTCTCCGGCTATCTGCTGATAGCCAGCAATCAGGGATTCTCCCGTTTTGATACAGAAAACCAGCGCTTTTACAATTACAATAAACAGAATGGCTTCCCCATGACAGCATTGAATCCGTACGGGCTGTTTGTGGCGAGCGACAATGAGATATTCCTTTCCGGCCCCAAAGTGATGGTCTCCTTCTTCGAGAAAGAACTCAATTCGTATGTAAAGCCTTATCAGCTCAATTTTACCTCTTTGGAAGTAAACAACCGGCTGATCTTACCGAATGATGAATCCGGTATTCTTCCCGAGTCCATTCTATACCAGCCACAGATCAATCTCGATCACACCCATTCTGTCATCACCATTCATTTTTCATTATCCAATTATGTATCTGTACTGAAAAACCGGATCTATTACAAACTGGAAGGATTTGATAAAGACTGGATGAATGCGGGCTATCGCAGAAGCATTACCTATACCAACCTCAATCCAGGGAAATACAAACTGCTGATAAAGAGTTCGGAAGAGTACTCCGGCAAGGAAAGCATATTCAAAGAGATTGATATAGTCATACAGCCACCTTTCTACAAATCTGTCTGGGCATACCTGTTGTATGCTTTGATCTTGATTACCGGCGCCTGTATGGCCACGAAATTCTATTATTCCAGATTGAAGCTAAGGGCTTCACTTGAATACGAGAAAAAACAGAAAAAGCAGATAGAAGAACTCAACCAATCCAAACTCCGGTTCTTTACAAATATATCACACGAATTCCGTACCCCACTGACCCTGATTGTGAGCCAGCTGGAAATGTTGATGGAAAGAAACGATATTCAACCGCTGGTCTACAGTAAACTGGTGAATGTCCACAGGAATACATTGCGGATGAAACGCCTGATCACCGAACTTCTCGACTTCAGAAAGCAGGAACAGGGCTTTCAGAAGATCAGATACAGCAAACAGGATATCTATCCCTTTCTGGATGAGATCTACCTTTCTTTCAAAGCATATGCGAGAGCCAAAGGTATAAACCTTGAATTTCTCAACAAAGACAGGAATCTCGAAATATGGTTTGACGTGGTGCAACTCGAAAAAGTGATCTATAACCTGCTCTCCAATGCCTTCAAATATACACCTTTGGGTGGTGCCGTCTCTCTATCGGTACAGGAGTATAACAACAACGTAGTCATTCTTGTCTCCGATACAGGTGTAGGTATCGCAGAAAAAAACCTCAACCAGATATTCGATCGTTTTTATCAGGTAGACAGTATGGAAAACCAGAAAGGTACGGGCATAGGGCTGGCTCTGGCAAAAAGTATTATCGAAGCTCATACGGGCAGGATCAGCGTGCAGAGCATTGAAGGGAAGGGCACAACCTTTGTAGTCGAACTACCTCTGGGTGACAGTCACATTGCCGATTCGCAGAAAGTAGCAACTCCTGATATGGATTCCTCCTGTATTTCGGAACTCACTCTGTACAACGACAAGATACTGAATGATGAGGAAAAAGAGGATGAAAACGCCGGCAATGAACCGGAAGAAGCACGAAGTAAGATCCTGATTGTGGAAGACAACGAAGAACTACGCGGACTACTGGCCCACCTATTTTCCAGAGTGTATACAGTCTATGAAGCTTCAGATGGCAAAGAAGGGCTGGAAAAAACAAAAGAGCTACAGCCCGATATTGTGCTGAGTGATATCATGATGCCACACATGTCGGGCATAGAAATGTGTAGGAAGATAAAGAGTAATTTCGATACTTCGCACATCCCTGTAGTATTACTGACCGCACAAACTGCCGAAGAATACACCATACACGGACTGAAAATGGGTGCGGATGACTACGTCACCAAACCTTTCAACGTAAAGCATCTGTTTATGCGTTGCAACAACCTGGTAAACAGTAGAAAACTGTTGCAACAGAAATATGCCAGACAGGTAGATAACAACGTAGATATACTGGCTACAAACAGTGCAGACCATCAATTCATGAAACAATGTGTGACGTGTGTGGAAGAAAATCTGGACAATCCGGATTTTGATGTAAACAAGTTTGCCCAGGGCATGAGTATCGGTCGTACCAAACTCTTCCTGAAAATTAAAGGCATCACGGGGCAGACACCGAATGATTTTATACTAAACATCAGACTCAAAAAGGCACAGATGCTTTTGAGGCAGATGGATACAAAAACAGTTTCAGAGATAGCCTACGAAGTGGGATTCAACTCTCCAAGCTACTTCATCATGCGTTTCAAAGAATTGTTTGGGGTGACTCCCGCACAGTATCAGAAGGGGAAAGAGTAATCGCTGAATGTAGAGCCTGATTAAACTTTAGCTAATGCTGACCGTTGGTTCCACAGAAAAGTTAGTATGGGTTACTTTGACTGAGGCGACCGTTGGTTTATTCTTTTTTGTCTGTGCTGAGACGCAACGTATTGCGTCTCTACAAGTGTATCACCTTCAAAAGAAAACACAATTCCTGTAGAGACGCATATTTGCGTCTCCATATTTGCGTCTGAATAAAAAAACGAGCAAAATGTAAACAGGCTCTTAATCATTTAATATCTATACGTATGAAAAAAGAATTAGTATGTGCTTTATGTGTATGGCTTCCCTGGCTACTGCAGGCAGCAGAGGTTCATAGGATTACACCCATGACTACAGACAAGGGTGTAAAAATAGAAATAACACTGTCTGCTGAGGCGCATGAACACTTGTCATTTAATGCTATTATTTCCCATGCCCGGGACAAGGTATTACTATGCAAACAGAACAAAGAATTCTCCTTCAACGAGAAAACGGATACTACCATCGTATGGAAAATAGATGAGCTGACTCCCCGGTTATGGAGCCCTGTCAATCCCGAACTTTATGATCTTGAAATACATACAGATAGAGAAACTTTCCGGAAACGGATTGGATTCAGAAAGTTTGAGATGCGGGAGGGTGTATTTTATCTGAACGGCAAACCGATCTATCTGCGAGGCAATGCCATCAATCCTCCTCAGAGAGGAATACCCGAACAGCTGGAAAAAAGCAAAGATTTTGCCCGCGATTACGTGCATTTTATGAAGAGTATAAACATAAATATCATCCGTATTCCCGAGGACCAGAACTGGATGGATGTATGCGACGAAGAGGGAATGATGATCTTTGCCGGACGATACGGACGCCCTACATACGCTACTCCCACAGCACCACCGACAGACTTTGAACTGTCGCTCAAAACCTATAAAGAGACTGATCTGGGAGCTTTCACTCCTCATCCCTCTGTAGTCATCTATGTGGTAACGAATGAGGTGCCTTACGAAGGCCAGGCAGGCGACCTGTACCGGGATTTCCTTACCCGGATGTGTAGCGAACTCAAACAATGGGACGATACCCGGTTGTATATATGTAATGCCGGTTACGGCTTGGGAAAATCGGGTGATATCTATGATGTACACAGATATTGGGGATGGTATTACAATACTTTCCTGACCTACCTCAATATGCGCGACAAGAGCATGTGGCAAAATCCGGGAAGAGTGCAGCCCATTACATTCACCGAATGTGTCGGAAATTACACGGGGATAGACGGTCGCTTCAATCTCTGTTCCAGAACCAAACAACCCGGGTCGCAGAAATGCTGGACAGGTCACCTGCCAGACTCCTTACAAGCCGAAGCCGCACTGGCTTATCAGGCATTTGTATTGAAGAATGCAACGGAGCTGTTCCGACGAATGAGAAGTCAGAACAGTTGCCTGGCGGGTACCATGCCTTTTACGATCCTGTTTCACAACTGGGACGGGATCACCTCTTTTGCAGAAATGAACCCCAAACCTGTAGCCAGACAATACCAGATCAGCTACCAACCTGTATTGCTGAGCTGGGAAAACTGGCACTCCCAGATCTATGCAGGAAGCAGCCTTCCGGTCATTGCCCATGTGGTGAATGACGACGAACAGGGCAATGATCTCATCGATGCGCGATTGCACTGGTGGATAGAAAAGGAGGATAAGAAAGTCTTGTCCGGAGAATCTGCAATTCCATCTGTTGCTTACTACGCAACTTACAGACAACCTTTATCGATAGATATTCCTTCGCACCTGACTACAGGAAAATATACATTGAAAGGTGAAATACGATCGAAATACCGGAGAGTATCCTACAACGAGAATGAATTGTTTATTGCCGGAAAAGACTGGAAAGAACCGGCATCTTCAAAAGAGACGATCTATGTGTATGACTCTACGGAACGAGAGGAGACATTGAATAGTCTACAACACCTGGGATATCCTATAAAGTCCATACTCACCATCAAATCCCTACCCAAAAGGTCCACTCTGATTCTGGGTAAAGACTCCTGGGACGATAACCTCAACCATCAGACCACACAACTAAGCAATTACATACAGAACGGTGGACGTGTGATCTGTCTGGAACAACAAACAGAGACTTTTGATCTGTCGTGGCTGTCTGCTTCGATAAAGTTCCTGAAAGAGAGCAATAACGATCCCATTTATCTGTCACCATCCATCTCCTATAAAGATGGCATGAACATCAACCTCGAGCGCCCGTATCATCCTGTTTTTAAAGGCCTCACACCCGATCTGTTCAAGCTTTGGTCCGACTACACTTCTTACGATGAATCAAAGACCGGATTCCCTGCCATCTATCCGGTAAACAGCGGATACGATCTTCGGGAATCCGATCTGGAAAATATAGCTGTACTTGCCAACTACAGCCGTGCTCTGACAGCAACAGCACTTTCTGAGTTCTTCATAGGTAAAGGCTCCATGATATTGTCCGGTTTCGACCTGATCAACCGTTGCGGAACAGACCCGGTAGCCGACAGGCTTCTCTCGAATATGATTCATTATATGTCTGTAGATAAGCAACATGAACGATACGTAGAGATCAACGACTCCATCATTTGGGGAGACTATGCCTCCGAACGAGGCATTGTCAATGCTCCCCGCAATGGGCTGATGGTAAATACCATCCCCTCATTCCAGAAGAAAAGAAGCACGAACCCGGATATGAGATAAAAGTGGATGAATATGGATATCAGTATGCCGGTGCGTATGGCGGTTGGAATTCAAAACCCGGTGTACAATACGTAGCCTACGGAAGAAGACCGATGGCACCTTTCACCTTTTCCAGAGGAGGAAGCCCATTGATCAGCAAGACATCCGGCAAAGGAGAAGGATATTTCTATATGAAATTGCCCGAAAGGAAAAAAACAATGATTACCGTGTTGGAAAATCCTGTGGACGAACCTATCCGCATTAGCCTATGTATAGATGAAAATAACCGGGATACATATATAATACCGCCCAGACAACAATTACATATCAAAACGAATATTTCCCATGTAAAACATAATATGAAGGTAGAACTAAAAGGAGACAGACGTACCATTTTACTGAAAACGATTCTGTGTAAAGAATGAGCAACACAGGTAATTTTCCTTCCCAATAACTGTCAGGGTTCTGCGTGTTTCCCACTGTCAGAATTCTGCTTGTCTCTCTGAGACGCAAACTATTGCGTCTCTACATAGTCTGTGCTTTCTTGTGAAGGTGATACACTTGTAGAGACGCAATACGTTGCGTCTCAGAGACAAAAATCCACAGTTTGAAAACCATGCAAACTTACATCCATATATTCTGGAAAGTTCAATACGTGGGATTGACTTAGCATTTACCTATGGTATCACACGTAACGGAAAGAAAATCAGGTTTAGTGACTTATAGTTGTTTTAAAATCCGTTTCTCCCATAAAAGAATACCAGAAATTAGATCCAAACACAAAACAAATTGTCATTTTCTATATTTATGCAATTCTAAATTATTTTATTTTAATGCTCCTGACTTTCTCTCGAAAATAATTCAGCCAAAGCAATTTAAGACATTACATTTTGTTTAATTAACCATCATTCTAAAAGAGGATAAACATCTATAATATCAATATACTTTCATTCTAATCTCATATTACCTAAAATAATATCATTTATCTATTTCAAAATTGTGCAATAAAATTTTATTCCAGAAGAAAATGACTCTTAATAAGGCAAAAGATATAAAGATTCCAGAGAATTACCCCATTCTATAGAGGGGAAAAATTATCTTGTACAGCTAACCAAATTATCTAAGGGCGATACCGAATTATCCTACAGAACTTACTGAAATATCTTGTACAGCTAACCAAATTATCTAAGGGTGAAACTAAATTATCTCACAGTGGAATGGGTCGTTGGACACCGAGGGAGTACCCTTTAGACACCGGAACAATACCCATCTCTCGTTGTCTAACAAGGACTCTATCGGTGTCCAACGGGTACTCCCTCGGTGTCTAACCACCTTTTGCAACCTATGAAAAGATATTTTTACTCACAAAAACAGGATAAAAATACAATAACGCCCATTTAAAAGAGAAAAACATAATATTTATGCATAAACAACTCTTAAACCCATCCATTCATACAAACAAAAATCAATAAAAAGAGAGGTATATTAAATCTTTATATCCATAAATCAACAATTATAAAATCAAAAAGACATAACAAAGAACTACCCCAATAAAAGAAAACAATCCCCTACACCAGACATATTCATTCATAACTCACTACATAAATAAACGATTTTCGGTATAGAGGTGTATCAAAAACCGGTCCGAGTCATATACTGTACGATATTACTTTATAAAAGAACGATTCTTATATGTTTTCATTCCATAATCGGGCATTTTTGCTGATACATTTCAAATCCGATTGAAACTATGAAGCGCATTTTATCTTTGTTATATCTCTTCCTGTCAGGTACCCTTCTCTTCGCTGGCGATGGATTTACTGTTGCTGCTATTTTCACGGATCACATGGTATTGCAACGTCGTGCCAAGGTAAAGATATGGGGAGAAGCCCTGGAAGGTTCGCAGATAGAAGTACGATTGGAAGGACAAACCCGGAAAACCAAAGCGGTAAAAGGCAAGTGGATGGTCTCTCTGAAAACAGGAGAAGCCGGAGGTCCTTATCAACTGGAAATTATAAATGGTAACCATAAAGTTTGTTTGAAGGATGTTTTCATAGGTGACGTATGGCTGGCCGGGGGTCAGTCAAATATGGAATTTGCCCTGCGCAGGGTCAAAGATGCCCAAAAGGAAATCAGTATGGCTGATCACCCCCACATACGTTATTACAAAGTGCCGCGAAAATTTTATCCGGAACACGAAGTGCCTGATGCATCGTGGAAAGCCTGTTCACCGGAAACAGCCGGGGAGTTTGCAGCCATAGCCTATTATTTTGCCAAACATATCCATACCGAACTGGATATTCCTATTGGCATCATCCAGCTTCCTGTAGGAGGAACTACAGTAGAGGCATGGACAAGCAGAGAACTATTGATGTCTGACAAAGACTTTCGTCCGATTATAGAAAACTACGATAGTATTGTGAATGCTTACGGGGCGGAAGAATACGAAAAAACCTACGATCGATACCTCAGATCCGTAACCGAATACAATCAACTCAGCACCGAAAAAAAACAGTACATCAGTAAACCGGTGGAACCTATGGGAAAATGGAATTTTCGCCGTCCTACTGGTCTGGCCGAAACCATGCTGAGCAGGGTATGCCCTTATACACTGAAAGGATTTATTTTCTACCAGGGGGAGTCAAATACGGCACGGGGAGCACAGTATCGCAGCCTATTCCCGGCCTTGATCAAAGAGTGGAGAGCGTTATGGGGGCAGGGAGATATCCCTTTCCTGTTTGTACAACTGCCCCGGTTTGATACGAAA
>DALZBD010000019.1:0-17653 GCA_031977515.1 Bacteroides sp.
TCGCTCTCTCTGCCCCGGGTGTGATATACTGCCTCTCCGAGGCGTTGGCTGGCGGGATAATGCATTGGCCGGTAGGATTCTGAAGGCGTTAAGAAATAGTATGAATTTCTTAACTGAATGATATTACCCTCAGGGCCGGTGTGGCCGAAAATTGGATTTACAGATGGAAAAGCCTATATTTGCAGTCGATCAATGACAGGTTTATGAACAGACATTTTTTTCTTCCTTTATCCCTTTTTTTATGCGTTATTTGGATCAGTGTGCCGTTGAAAGCATCTGTCCTTCCAACGGAGCCGGATGATACCGCACCTCGTTTCAGCCTGTTGACCTGCTCGCCGGGAGAAGAGATCTACTCCTATTTTGGTCACACAGCCATCCGGATGGTATACCCGGAAAAGAACATAGATCGTGTATTCAATTACGGCGTATTCAGTTTCAACTCTCCTGATTTCATTCTTCGCTTTACACTGGGCGAAACAGACTATCAGCTCGCGGTCACCGACTATCCACGATTTGCAGCGGAATACGATTATTACAATCGGGGTATCACAGAACAAGTCCTCTCACTGCGCCCGGCAGAAGCCCGGAAACTGGCTGAGTTGCTGGAAGAAAATTACCTTCCGGAGAACAGGATCTACCGCTACAACTTCTTTGACGACAACTGTGCTACGCGTCCCAGAGACATTATAGAAAGGTGTGTAGACGGAGAGATCATCTATCAAGCCCCGGACAGTCTTCCCCAATCCTATCGGGATATCATTTATGAATATACGCAAGATCATCTATGGGGAAGGTTCGGAATGGATCTATGTCTGGGCAGTAAAGTGGATACTCTCCTTACCGAACGTCAGAAAACATTCGCTCCCGATTATTTGTTACGTGCATTCCAGTCCGCAAAGATCGTGGCAGCCGATGGTTCCGTACGTCCCTTAGTCTATGAGGAAAACCAGCTTTTACCTCCGCGACCGGAGCCGCACGATCAGGGTTTCTCCCTGTCGCCCCTCTCTGCCGCCTTGTTGCTGTTTATGTGTACGGTACTCCTCACGATATACGGGTTGCGCCGGAAAAAAAGCCTGTGGGGAATAGACCTGATCCTGTTTGCTGTTGCAGGCATAGCCGGTTGTATCCTGGCTTTTCTGGTATTGTTTTCCACACATCCCGGAGTGAGCCCGAATTACCTGCTTCTGGTATTTCATCCTTTTCATCTGCTGCTCCTTCCGGGATTTATACGCAAAGAGATAAAGAAGCAAAGAAGTATCTACCATATAGCAAACAGCCTGGTTTTAACTTTTTTTATGCTGTTTATGATCATTTTACCCCAGAGATTTGAGTGGGCTGTAGTACCTTTGGCACTTTGTTTGCTGGTACGTTCAGTCAGCAACCTCATACTGACCTATAGAGAAAGAAGATGAAAGGAATTATTACCTCGATTTTAACTGTCCTTACTTTCACCGGATTACAGGCACAATCTGTCCCTGCGACCCCACGACTGATCGTGGGATTGACCATTGATCAACTGCGCACGGATTATCTGGAATCTTTCGCACCCTTGTATGGCGAAAAAGGCTTCAAACGTCTTTGGAAAGAGGGAATGGTATACCGCAATGCGTCGTATGATTTTACCGGAGTCGATCGTGCTTCGGCTATGGCAGCGATCTATACAGGTACCTCCCCTTCTATGAATGGGATCATAGGTAACTACTGGATGGACCATGCCACCTTGCGCCCGGTAAACTGTGTACAGGACTTTTCATACATGGGCAATTATACCGACGAAAGTTCTTCTCCTTCCCGATTGCTTGTTTCTACCCTCTCCGACGAACTTAAAATAGCGACTCAAAACAGTGCGTTGGTATATGCCGTGGCGCCTTTCCGGGATGCAGCCATATTATCGGCCGGCCATGCGGGCAACGGTGCTTTCTGGTTGAACGAAAATACCGGGAAATGGTGCAGCACCACTTACTATGCGGATTTTCCCTGGTGGGTGAGCCAGTACAACGACAGAAAGGGACTGGATTTTCGCATCGAAGACATTATATGGAGGCCGTTGCTTCCCTCGGGCAGCTATAAATACCTGCCCGAATGGCGCAGGGATGACTTCCGTTACAAATTTGATGACGACCGCAGGAATAAATACAGAAAGCTAATCACCAGTCCTATAGTCAACGACGAAGTGAATCTATTGGTGGAAGACCTGTTGGAACACAGCTTCATCGGACAGGACGATATCCCGGACCTGCTGGCACTCACCTACTATGCCGGGAACTACGAACGCCGCAGTCCTCAGGAGTATGCCATGGAGATACAGGATACCTACGCCAGACTGGACCGCAGCATCGAAGACCTGTTTGCCATGCTCGACCGGAAAGTAGGTCTGGAGAATGTGCTTTTCTTCATTACTTCCACCGGATACTCCGATCCGGAGAGTGCGGATCTCGGTCTGTACAATGTACCGGGAGGAGAGTTTCATCTCAATCGTTGTGCCGCCCTTCTCAACTTATACCTGATTGCAACCTACGGAGAAGGTCAGTTTGTGGAAGCTCACTACAATCAGCATATCTATCTCAATCATAAACTGATCGAGCAGAGAGGTCTGGACCTGGCAGAGATACAGAACAAATCGGCCGACTTCCTGATCCAGTTCAGTGGTGTCAACGAAGTCTATTCGGCACACCGTCTGTTGCTGGGAGCATGGACTCCCGAGACAGACAAAGTACGCAATGCGTACCACCGCAAACGTTCCGGCGATCTGGTGATTGATGTATTGCCGGGTTGGCGTATCATGGATGAGAATGGCTCCGGCAATCGTGTCGTGCGTAAAGCCTACAGCCCGGCTCCTCTTATCTTTTTGTCTCCGCATTTCCGTCCGGAAATTATAGAGACTCCGGTGACGCTGGATCGTATCGCTCCTACCGTGGCTCAATTTATGCGCATACGGGCTCCCAACGCAGCCGCATCTCCTCCCCTCTACCGGCATTCACTTCGTTGAGTGTCACATTTTTTACAGAACAAACAGCATGATGTTCCTATTTTTAATGTAACTTTGCTGCTGTTTTTTAACATAGTAACCACTAAGAATAACATATAAAATGGGTTTAAACGATTTTTTAGGCAAGCTTTTCGGCAATAAGTCCACCCGCGATATGAAAGAGATACAGCCCTGGGTCAATAAGATCAAGGCTGCTTATCCGGAAATAGAACAGCTATCCAATGACGGACTGCGTGCAAAGACAGAAGAGATCAAACAATATATCCGTGATGCCGCCCGCGACGAACGGGCCAGAGTAGAGGAACTGAAAGCCTCTATCGAACAGACCGAACTGGAAGAGCGCGAGCAGATATTTGCTGAGATCGACAAAATAGAAAAACAGATCCTCGAGATCTATGAAAAAGCGTTGGATGACGTACTTCCCGTAGCTTTTTCCATCGTAAAAGATACAGCCCGCAGATTTACCGAGAACGAGGAGATCGTGGTCACTGCCAATGACTTCGACCGTACACTGGCCGCAACGAGAGACTTTGTACGTATAGAAGATGATAAAGCCATTTATCAGAATCACTGGATGGCAGGTGGCACAGAGATCACCTGGAACATGATCCATTATGACGTACAGTTGTTTGGTGGTGTAGTACTCCACAAAGGAAAGATTGCAGAAATGGCCACAGGGGAAGGAAAGACCCTGGTAGCTACCCTGCCGGTATTCCTCAATGCCCTTACAGGAAATGGAGTACATGTGGTGACAGTGAATGACTACCTCTCGAAACGTGACTCGGAATGGATGGGACCTCTGTATATGTTCCACGGACTGAGTGTAGACTGTATTGATAAGCATCAGCCCAACTCGGACGCACGTCGCCAGGCCTATCTGGCAGATATTACTTTCGGAACAAACAATGAGTTCGGTTTCGACTACCTGCGCGACAACATGGCCATCAGTCCCAAAGACCTGGTACAGCGCCAGCACAATTATTCGATCGTCGATGAGGTAGACTCCGTATTGATCGATGACGCGCGTACGCCACTCATTATTTCCGGCCCGATCCCCAAAGGCGATGTGCAATTGTTCGAATCTCTGCGTCCTCTTGTGGAACGACTGGTGGAAGCACAGAAAGGATTGGCCACCAAATACTTGACCGAAGCCAAGCGTCTGATCGCATCGGATGATAAAAAACAGCAGGAAGAGGGTTTCCTGGCACTTTATCGTGCACATAAGGCTCTTCCCAAGAACAAACCTCTGATCAAGTTCCTGAGTGAACAGGGTATTAAGTCGGGCATGCTCAAGACAGAAGAGATCTACATGGAGCAAAACAACAAGCGAATGCCCGAAGTGACAGATCCGCTCTATTTTGTGATCGATGAAAAGATCAACAGCGTAGATCTGACGGATAAAGGGATCGATCTGATCACCGGCAACGCGGAAGATCCGACTTTGTTTGTTCTTCCGGATATAGCCTCCGAACTCTCTGCTCTGGAAGCAATGGGTCTTTCGGAAGAAGAAAAGCTTCAGAAGAAAGATGAACTGATGACCAACTATGCAGTCAAGTCGGAACGTGTACATACCATCAATCAGTTGTTGAAGGCATATACGATGTTTGAAAAGGACGACGAATACGTAGTGATGGACGGCCAGGTGAAGATCGTGGACGAACAGACCGGACGTATTATGGAAGGTCGTCGCTATTCAGACGGATTGCACCAGGCGATCGAGGCCAAAGAAAAAGTGAAGGTGGAGGCTGCAACCCAGACTTTTGCGACCATCACTTTGCAAAACTACTTCCGTATGTATCACAAACTGTCTGGTATGACCGGTACGGCGGAAACAGAAGCAGGTGAGTTCTGGGATATCTACAAACTGGATGTTGTGGTGATCCCGACCAACCGCCCCATTGCACGTATCGATATGAACGATCGTGTGTATAAGACCAAACGGGAAAAATACAAAGCTGTAATCGAAGAGATCGAATTGCTGGTGCAGGCCGGCCGGCCGGTACTGGTAGGTACCACCTCTGTAGAAATATCGGAGATGTTGGGTAAGATGCTTGCCATGCGCAAGATCGATCATAACGTACTGAATGCGAAGCTTCACCAGAAAGAGGCTGATATCGTAGCCAAAGCCGGTCTGAAAGGAACGGTGACCATCGCTACCAACATGGCGGGTCGTGGTACGGACATCAAGTTGAGCGATGAAGTGAAGGCCGCCGGTGGTCTTGCCATCATCGGTACCGAACGTCACGAATCCAGACGCGTGGACCGTCAGCTTCGCGGACGTGCCGGACGTCAGGGAGACCCGGGATCTTCCGTGTTCTTTGTTTCTCTGGAAGACGACCTGATGCGTCTGTTCTCTTCCGACAAGATATCGGGTGTGATGGACCGTCTGGGCTTCAAAGAGGGCGAGATGATCGAACACTCCATGATCTCCAAATCCATCGAACGAGCCCAGAAAAAAGTAGAAGAAAATAACTTTGGTATCCGTAAACGCCTGCTGGAATATGACGATGTGATGAACAAACAGCGTACGGTTGTATATTCCAAACGACGTCATGCCCTGATGGGAGAACGTATCGGCATGGATATTACCAATATGATCTGGGACCGTTGCGCGGTAATGATAGAGAACAATGACTACGAAGGCACCCAACTGGATGCTCTTCAGATCCTTGCCATGGAACTTCCGTTTACAGAGGAAGAACTCCGTACTGGCAACAGATCGGAGCTGGTAGAGAGGACATTCGAACTGGCCATGGAAAACTTCAAACGCAAAACGGAAAGACTGGCACAGGTAGCTTTCCCGGTGATCAAGCAGGTGTATGAGACACAGGGACACATGTATGAAAATATCCTGATCCCTATCACCGACGGAAAACGTATGTACAACATATCATGCAACCTGAAAGCGGCCTATGACAGCGAATGCAAAGAGGTAGTAAAAGCGTTTGAGAAATCCATCCTCCTGCATGTGATCGATGAATGCTGGAAAGAAAATCTGCGTGAACTGGACGACCTGAAGCACTCGGTACAGAACGCAAGCTACGAACAGAAAGATCCGCTGTTGATCTATAAGCTGGAATCGGTTACCTTGTTCGACACGATGGTGAATAAGCTGAACAACCAGACGATTGCTGTATTGATGCGTGGACAGATCCCTATCCAAGATCCGGCTCAGGTGCGCCAGGCCGCTCCCGAAAAGCGTCAGGACATGAGCAAATACAGCGAGCAGAAGCAAAATCTGGACAATCTGAATGATCCGAATCAGGCCGCTGCCGCACAAAGGGATACCCGCGAGACCCGAAGGGAACCTATACGCAGCGAAAAGACGGTTGGCCGGAATGAACCCTGCCCCTGCGGAAGTGGTAAGAAATTCAAGAACTGCCACGGACGCGCAGTACAATAATCTTCCTGACAGAAAACAGCCCTTCATCTGAAAGAAGGGCTGTTTTTTTATTCTACTTATAGCAACAACTCTTTCTATTTACATGATTTTTCTTACCCGGAGGTAGAGATCAGATATCCCGGATTTCCCCTATTTTATAGAAAAGATTCAGAGCTTTTAACAAACAGCTTTATAGAAAAATCGTACATTTGTTGTATAAACAGTCTTGCACCCGGACAATATGAAAAAATACTCACACATTCTGCTCATCTGTTCTCTGTTGCTGGTAGTCTCCTGCCAGACAATAGAGCAAATACCTATGGACTATCTGGTGCCCGCAGACGTCAGCTTCCCACCCGAGCTGAGACGTGTAGCAATCGTCAACAATACAAGCACCTTACATACCAATCAGATTCTTCCCGACGCTCCCGCCAGAACAGTGACGGAGATAACCAGACAAATCACTTATCCGGAGGGAGACGCCACATTGGCAACGGAATCCCTTGCAGAGACTATTGCTAATGAAAACTACTTCGATAAAGTAGTGATCTGCGATTCTGCCCTGCGTATCAGGGATCATTCACCCAGAGAAGCCACTCTGAGTCGCGAAGAGGTAAACCAACTGACACAGGAGCTGGATGTCGATTTCCTGATCTCTCTGGAAAACCTGCAGATGAAAGCTGTACGTATCGTCCGTGCTCTACCGGACTGGGGGGTCATTGAAGGTGTAGTCGACGTAAAAGTATACCCCACAGTAAGAGTCTATTTGCCCAACCGCAACACTCCTATGGTAACCATCACTACCAATGACAGTATATTCTGGCAGGAGTTGGGCGCTACATATAGTCAGGTTCGTGCACGACTTATCAACGATAAGGATCTGGTCAGGGAAGCATCTGCTTTTGCCGGTACGGTACCTGTTGAGAAACTTGTTCCTTACTGGAAGACAGGCAGCCGCTACATTTATACAAACGGTACGGTAGCCATGCGTGATGCGTATGTCCACGTTCGTGCCGGAAACTGGGAAGGTGCTTATCCCATCTGGCTACACTATTTTGAGACCACCAAAAAGCCAAAACAGAAAATGCGCGCAGCTTACAATATCGCTGTCTATTACGAAATGAAAGATGATATAGAAAAAGCCGAAGAATGGCTACTCAAAGCACAGGAACTGGCCATGGAAATAGAAAAGGTGGAGAAAAAAGGAACAAACAGCGACAACAGACTGACTATAAGCGAAGTACCCAATTATGCAATGACAGTATTATACATGCAGGAATTGCAGGAACGTAAAAATCATCTGTCCAAACTAACTATGCAGATGAAGCGTTTTGAGAATGATTTCTAAAAAAAAGGAGCACATTAACTTTTTTTTTATACCTTTGAAGTATTAAAAGGAAATAGTCATGAAACTGAGTACGACGTCACAAGCACTTATACAACAAACCATTCGACATGCAGTAGGTACCCTCGGGACTGACACGATCCCTTCTGTCATTACCGACATACACCTCCAGCCTAATCCCATAAGCGGAGAATTCACTATCTTTGACGATGAAGACTCGGTTCTGGCCCAGGTGATTATAGAGGAATGGATAGATTGCGCAGACAAGGATTTCTATAAAAAAGCAGAATCCACACTGCGATCTTTGCTGTCTCAATTGAAAGACAAAGGAGAATTTGAAAACACCCCGATCCTGGCTCCTTTCTCTTTTGTACTTCTGGATGAAGATAAAGAAACAATAACTGATCTGTTTCTGATAGATGATGACACAGTATTGGTCAATGAAGAACTACTCAAAGGATTGGACGAAGAGTTGGACTCCTTCCTGAAAGATCTCCTGGAGAATTAAAAAACAGTCGCTTTATCTTAGCAAACCGTATAAAACGAAAGCCTTCTTTTCCGAAAGAAGGCTTTCGTTTTATATCAAATACCAAACAGCTTTTGTTGGGGCCTGTATAGAAAGATGGGGCTATCCATCGATCAGAAATACTGAAAATACAAGCCTTTTTGCTCCACGAACCAACTAAGGAATTACAAAAGTTCAAATCGTATAAGAATCACGAATTGCTTTAGGCAAGGTAAACCAGAAGCAGGAACCGACTCCATTCTTTCCTTCACGTACACCAATCTGTCCCCCCAATTGCTCTACAATACCTTTACAAATAGGCAATCCAAGTCCCGTACCCGGCACAAAATCATTCAGTTTGATAAAACGTTCAAAGATAGAGTCACGTTTGTCTTCAGCAATGCCCATACCTGTATCATTCACATAGAACTCCACCTCTTCTCCATGTATTGTATATCCGATAGTGATCTGCCCTTTACGGGTAAATTTCAACGCATTGCTTACAAAATTGGAAATAACCTGCTTCAATGGATTCAAAGTTCCCAGGATCTCACAATCAATTAAACCTTCTTCCAATACGATCACTACCTCCTCTGTATTTCTTTGCGTATATTGTTGAACCAGATCATGGCACAATGCATAAGCGCTTATCTCAGAAAGTGTGAAATCAAGTTTCCCCGACTCTATTCTGGAAAGATCCAGAACATCCGATATGATCTGCAACAAAAGTTCGTTGTTCTTCTTTATGATCTCTATATACTCGTATCGTGATCCATCGTCCTGTTCCATCATTAATAGTTCGGAAAATCCGACAATCGCATTCAACGGAGTACGTATTTCATGGCTCATATTGGCCAGGAAAGCAGTTTTCAGCCGATTGCTTTCTTCAGCCTTGTCTTTGGCTATTGTGAGTTTGAACTGTGCATCTTTCAGTTCGGTAATATCGTAAGTGATACAGGCAACCTCTACGACTCCCTCTTCGGGGCGATAATCCTGAATCAGAAAGTTCATATTCGTCCAGCTGTATCCTCCATCCGGACGACGCACCCTGACCTCCTGCTTTATAGTATTCAATTCTCCGGAAAGAGTACATTCACGCATCGAAAGCAATTTCACTCTGTCTTCAGGATGCAAATGAGAATAGTTGCCCAGAATATCGGATAATGGAATTCCTTCTTTTTCTCCAACATTCTTATACCACATACTCTGAGCATACCCTTCCTTGGTCAATGCATTGAAATATGCGTAGCCCACCTCGGCCAGTTCACCTGCAAGTTGGAAAAAATTCTCGAACTCACGTATTTTATTCTTGGCTTTGTTCTCCTCCGTGCGATCAAAGACAACTACCAGGTAGTAAAGAAGCTGTCCCTTCACATCGTGTATCTGTGTAAAATTGCCTTCCAGATCGATGACCCCACTCTTTTTAGAGGTTTTGAAATAATCACCGACACAGGCAAAGTCGTACTTACGGGAAAACTCCACATATCTCTCTTTATCCAATAGTTCAAAGAAATCCTTATCCAGATTAGGATTGTCGTGAAGGCATACTCCCAGAGCATCTTCTTTGGAACCGATCCCAAGAATATCCATCTGCTTGTCATTCAGTTCTACCAGTATACCCTTTTCATTATAGACCTCTATTCCCACCGGAATATTGCCATATATCGTGCGCAACAGTTTCTCACTCTGATCCAGGGCTTCGGTAGTCTTTACCAGCTTACTTACATCAAAAAAGAGTATGACCAATTCATCATCTTCAGCCTTGTAAAGAACACAATGACAATGCTTGGCGGTTTTTTTAAAGAAAGTAGTAAACTCACTGAATGACTCTTTCAATGCGGTCAGCATAGCTACAGACTGCTGCGGTACATTGATGCCCAGTTCACGGGCAGTCTTCCCTATACTTTCGGAGGCACTTCGACCCAGAAACTCAGCACCGGTCGGATTGATGTCTACCAACAGATAATCCACCACCTCTTCATCGGTATAAGTCAGCAAACTGACACGCATGTATCCTATAGGAATGTACTGAAGAAGGTTGTGGATGTGATTACTTTTATTTACCAGTGAATAAAGTTGCGTATGAGCCTGTCTGGCCTCTATGTCGTGACTTTCTATTTTATCTATGATCTTGGTAAATCCTCTGGCCACCACAAGCACCCCATTCTCATCAAACTCCCTCTCGACAATTTCAGATCTTATCCAGATCTCGCCTTGTACAGTCCGGACCGGGAACGACTCTTTATAAAACTCGGTTGTATGCGAATAGACAAACTGCTTATTAACCAAAAGACGGTAATCTTCCCGGATCAGATGTACAAAATCTCCATACGAGATCTTATTACCGTTTATTCCAAATAATTCAGCCAGATAATCCGAACAAGAGAACGATTTATCTCTCTGATCGGCTATCCACCAGCCCATACCGGCCTGCTCCATCATTTTATGAAGTAAGCGATTTTCTTTTACCGGATCTGTTTCCACGACAAGGTTTTTACATGAATATACACTGAACCTCTTTTATGCAATCAGAATAATTTCAAAGAGGTTGTCAAAGGTCATGAGCCAAAAATAAGAAAAATCCCTACATACTCCAATAGTTCCTCTGCTTTTATTACAGACGGGAAATAAAAAATACGGTCGAACACATATTAAAGATGTCCGACCGTACTCTGTATCGCTGAAAAGATCAGTTCTTTTTCAGTGCGGCAATGGCCTCCTGAAGCGACTTAATGATACTTTCCGCATCAGCCTGTTTTTTTCTTTCCAATTCTATGACAGCGGCCGGAGCGTTACTCACAAACTTCTCATTACTTAGTTTCTTGATTACTCCCTGCAGAAAGCCTTGTTTGTGTTTCAGTTCCAGTTCCATACGGGCAATCTCTTCTTCCGCATCCACCCTATTGCCAAGAGGGATAGCGAATTCGGTAGTACCTACCATAAACGAAGCCGCACCTTCCGCTTTATTCTCAGCCACTTCAATAGAAGACAAATTACACAGTTTGCATATCACCTCTGAGAATCCATCTACCGGATTACTTCCTATGATCTCCAGAGTCAGTCCCTCCTTCATCGGTATATTCTTCTGCAAGCGTATGCTACGGATATTGCTGATCACCTCTTTCACGGTCTCAAATTGCTTCAGCAGATCCTGATCTACATACTGCGACAATCCCAGATCCTGTACCATCAGGCTCTCACCCTCCTCACGCGGATACATCTGCTGCCAGAGTTCCTCGGTAATAAACGGCATGAAAGGATGTAAAAGTTTGAGCAATCCTTCAAAATAGCACAACGTCGCATTGTACGTAGGCTGATCGATCGGTTGCCCGTACGCAGGTTTGATCAACTCCAGATACCAGGAAGAAAACTCATCCCAGAACAGTTTATAAACAGCCATCAATGCATCGCTGATCCTATACTTGCCAAACAGATCGGCCACTTCCATAGCCGTACGGTTGAGCATAGAGTCGAACCAACGGATAGCGATCTGATTCGTCGCAGGTGTTTGTATGCTACTATCTACCTGCCAGCCCTTGATCAGACGGAAGGCGTTCCATATCTTATTATTAAAGTTACGTCCCTGTTCACAAAGAGCGACGTCGAACAGGATATCATTGCCGGCAGGAGCCGCCAGCATCATGCCCATGCGTACCCCATCTGCTCCGTACTGATCAATCAGATCCAGCGGGTCGGGAGAGTTGCCCAGAGATTTGGACATTTTTCGTCCCTGTTTGTCTCTCACGATACCGGTAAAATAGACATTCTTAAACGGCATCTCTCCTTCGTATTCATAACCTGCCATGATCATACGGGCTACCCAGAAGAAGATAATATCCGGTGCAGTCACCAGGTCACTCGTCGGGTAATAGTAGCTGATCTCCTCATTTCCCGGGTTGTTGATCCCGTCGAACAGGGAGATAGGCCACAGCCACGAGGAGAACCAGGTATCCAGACAGTCTTCGTCCTGACGAAGTTCTGCAAGGGTCAGCTTCTCGTTGCCAGTCTTCTCACGGGCCAGCTCCACTGCCTCTTCCGGAGTCGTTGCTACGACATATCCGCCTTCGGGCAGGAAGTAAGCAGGAATGCGATGTCCCCACCATAGCTGACGACTGATGCACCAGTCTTTGATATTTTCCATCCAGTGACGGTAGATATTCTTGTATTTGGCCGGATAGAACTTCAGTTCATCTTTCATCACCGGCTCCAGAGCGATCTTAGCCAGGTTTTCCATCTTCAGGAACCACTGCATAGAAAGCTTGGGTTCGATCACTACATGGGTACGTTCGGAATAGCCTACTTTATTGGTATAGTCTTCCACCTTTTCCAGCAATCCGGCAGCCTCCAGGTCTTTCACAATCTGTTTGCGTACTTCGAAACGATCCATTCCCACATACATACCCGCTGCTTCACTGAGCGTACCGTCGTCGTTGAAGATATCAATACTCGGCAGGTTGTATTTTTCACCCAGTACATAGTCATTCGCATCATGGGCAGGAGTCACTTTCAGACACCCTGTACCGAACTCAATATCTACATAGTCGTCCTGGATCACAGGTACCACACGATTTACCAGAGGTACGATCACCTTTTTCCCGTGCAGGTGCTGATTTTTAGGATCTTCCGGATTGATACACATTGCCGTATCTCCCATGATCGTCTCCGGCCGTGTGGTAGCTACTACCGCATATCCCTCTTCTCCTTCAATGCGATACCGGAGATAATAGAGCTTGCCATGTTCTTCTTTATGGATCACCTCTTCGTCCGAAAGAGCAGTCAGTGCCTTGGGGTCCCAATTCACCATACGCACTCCGCGGTAGATCATTCCTTTTTTATAAAGATCCACAAATACCTTCAATACGCTTTCGCTACGCTTCTCGTCCATGGTGAAAGCCGTACGCTCCCAATCACAGGAGGCACCAAGGCGACGCAATTGTTTCAGGATAATGCCTCCGTGCTCATCGGTCCATTCCCAGGCATGACGCAGGAATTCTTCCCGGGTCAGGTCTGCTTTATGGATTCCCTGTTCGGCCAGGCGGTTTACCACTTTGGCCTCTGTGGCAATGGAAGCATGATCGGTACCCGGTACCCAACAGGCATTCTTGCCTTCCATACGGGCACGACGCACCAGAATATCTTGTATGGTATTGTTCAGCATGTGACCCATGTGCAACACACCTGTGACGTTGGGAGGTGGAATGACGACGGTATAAGGCTCACGACCGTCGGGTTTCGAACTGAACAGCCTGTGCTGCATCCAATACTCGTACCATTTTCCTTCCACATCAGCGGGATTGTACTTGCTTGCTAATTCCATGTTTTTTCTCTGTTACTTATATATAATCATTTGAGGCTGCAAAATTACAAATTAAATATCAGATATTTCCATTTTCAGGATCATTCAGTAGAAGGAAAGAGTGTATTACTGTTGAATTTACAAGGTACGATTCTATATTTCTGTTACAATCACCACCGAAGCCATACAAACTTTTTAGTGACTTTTCTCAACAGGCTCTTAACTTTTACCTATTTTTGCTGAGGAAAAACATTGGTTTTCATGGATAGACGCAAAATCAGGAACATACGATATATCCTCTGGGGATGCCTGCTGGCTGTGGTATGGGCTGTTCAGCTGATACCCGGATGGGGAGAAGTATATGCCAGGTACATATATCCGCCGGTATGTCGCTTTCTCTCGTTTTTATCTTCCCTGCTCCCCTTTTCCGCAGGCGATCTTTTTATATTCCTGAGTGTCCTGTTTGTATGTATCTATCCTTTCTACGGAATATGGAAAAAACACGGATGGAAAAAGGTACTCCGCAGAGAAGGAGAATATCTGCTCGTTGTGTATATATGGTTCTATCTGGCCTGGGGGCTCAACTATTCACAGCATTCTTTTTACAAACGTACAGGTATAGCATACACCCCTTTTTCGGAAGAACAATTTCTGACTTTTGCCAGGAACTACATCGAAGACCTCAATGCAAACTGGTCAGAATTTGAAATTCCGGATAAAGAGGAGATCCGAAAAGAAATCAAAAAACAATACCATCTTCGGGGAAAAGAACTGGGAATACGCGTTCCGACAACGTCCATCCCTTCCAACAAGGAGATGCTCTTCAGTTCTTTTATCTCCAAAGTAGGAGTATTGGGCTATATGGGTCCCTTCTTCTGTGAATACAACCTCAATAAGGAGTTGCTACCCGTGCAATATCCCTCTACATTTGCTCACGAGCTGGCACATTTCCTGGGAATTTCCGGTGAAGCAGAAGCCAATTTCTATGCTTACCAGATGTGTACAGCCTCGGAAGATCAGACCATCCGGTTTTGTGGCTACTTCTCCGTACTGAATTACCTTCTGGGAAATGCATACCGGCTGCTGCCGGAAGAGCCATACCGGGAGTTGTTTGATTCCATTCGCCCAGAGATCATAGAACTTGCCCGTTACAAACAGGCATACTGGGAAGAGCGATACAGTCCACTGATCGGGAATATACAAAAGTGGATGTATGATCTCTACCTGCGGGGAAATAAGATTGAAAGCGGAAGAAAAAACTACTCGGAAGTGATCGGTCTGCTCATTTCTTACGAAGCATCGAAGATGGATCAGCAACTTCCGGAGAAAGAGAAAGAAATCGGATTCATTCCATAAACATATTATAAAATGCATTCAAGAGAAGAAAAAATGGCAGCTTTTGGACGTTTTCTGGACATCCTGGATGAGTTGCGTGAGAAATGTCCCTGGGACCGCAAACAGACCAACGAAAGTCTGCGTCCCAACACGGTAGAGGAGGTATACGAACTTTGTGATGCCATCATCCGGGACGACAATCAGGAAATATGCAAAGAGCTGGGCGATGTACTGCTACACGTTGCCTTTTATGCAAAGATCGGTGAAGAAAAAGGGGAGTTTGATATGAAAGATGTCTGCGACAAACTGTGTGACAAGCTCATCTTCCGCCACCCTCATGTATTCGGAGAAGAAAAGGCCTCTACAGCCGGTGAAGTCTCTGAAAACTGGGAACAACTCAAACTCCGGGAAAAGGGGGGCAATAAGACCGTATTAAGTGGTGTACCTGCTGCCCTTCCTGCCCTGATCAAAGCCTACCGCATCCAGGACAAAGCCCGGAATGTCGGATTCGACTGGGAAGAGAAAGAAGATGTCTGGGAAAAAGTAAAAGAAGAGTTTGGAGAGTTGCAACAGGAGATCGGACAGATGGACAAAGAAAAAGCAGAGGCAGAATTCGGTGATCTCTTTTTCAGTCTGATCAATGCGGCACGCCTCTACAAGATCAACCCCGACAATGCATTGGAAAGAACCAACCAGAAATTTATCCGCCGGTTCAATTATCTCGAACAGCAAACCCTGAAGGCCGGAAAAAGCCTGAAAGATATGTCGCTCGAAGAGATGGATCAGCATTGGAACGAAGCAAAGAAACAAGGGCTGTGACCTGTTTCTCTTAATCATAGAATAAAATCGATCCTCAAAGGAACTATTCTGTTATGAGGGTATGTCACATCTCACAGGCTGATGATCAGATCAGCTTTGTTAAACAACGCCCCTTGGATTGTTAACCAATCCAAGGGGCGTTGTTTAACAGCAGAATATTTTTTATGCATAAAATTTTATCGACAGGAAACGATCTTTGTATCTTCTTTTCCACTAAACGGATATTTTTAAGATCACTGCACCGGTATTCTCCCTGTTTTCGTTAAGGTTGTGTTAACGTTGTATTCACCTATCTTTTACCTCTCTCCCTTTTTACAGACATATAGCAACAATCTCCAAATAGGACCAAGCCTCTTTTGTTAACAAAGGCTCCTTTTCTGCATCTGAGGTTTAACCTAAACATAACCATCAGTTAACCAGAAAGCCCCTCTCGTGCCCCTATCTTTGTAACATCAAAACAAACAAAAAGAATCATAATCATAAAAAACAAATATCATGAAAAGTTTAAAAGTAACCATCGCCCTCATAGCCGCTTTGATCTGCAACCTCTCTCTGAGCGCAACCAATAAGTTTGCTTACCATACTGAGAGTAATGAATCAGGTAATACAACCCAGATTGTGTATAAAATGGATGAATCAGGAAAATACCTGACTCCCCATCTGAAATACAACATCAGCTACAATGCCCAGGAGCGTATGGAGCAAAAAGAGGTACTTCGTTGGGACAGCAACAGCAGACAGTGGATCAACCAGTATACTTTATCTTTTGAGTACAACACAGACACCTATAGCATAGCATGTGCCCGATGGAATGAAACGAACAATGAGTACAGCGATATTTACCTGAAGACGACTTACAATCTCAATAAGGACAATCAGACTTACAGATACGAGACCTTCCGGAGAGACGATCGCTCCAAAGAATGGGTAATGACTCAAAGTAATGAGTTCACGGAAAACCCTCCTTTATACGCAAATAACTAACTTTACTCTATAAATTCTCTCTAACGGTTGCAGGGTTGTCTGATACGAAACAGACAGCCCTGCTTTTCTTTCCATCCGCCTTTATTCGTACAACTACTAAACTAATAATCAAGATATTGCGTTAGCCTTATAGGGATTGTATGTTTGTAGCTCCTACGGGCATCATACAATCTGCTGAGCCCCGTACAATCCGACGAGCCCGTTAAACCCTGGTCTCAGAGTCCTGTTCTGTCCGGTCATTCATGGACAGAACAGAACATTTCCAACAAAAAAGAGTTGCCTGTTACCAGACAACTCTTTCGTTTTATATATAAGGAAGGATATTTTTATTTCCGACCACCTTTCTTTTGTTCCTGTCTGGGTTGTTGCTGTATACCTTTCAGGATCTCCCGGTGGAAACGCATCTCTGCTCTACGCACCAGATATATCTTTTCATAAGACAATATAGTGCTGTATTTATCGATATAACTCTTTTCCAGTTCTTCCGATGCCATCCGGATATCAGCCATCCCTTTCAGGATCTTCTCGTATTCGGCCTCCGAGACTTTTTCCTGTTTTCCCCGCTGCATCAGTTTTCCGGCTTTGTCTGTCAATTCTTTCTTCTTGTCCTGAAGTTCAAAATACAACGGAAAGAATTTATCCGCCTCTTCGCCGGTCAGTCCTGCTTTTTCCGTGATAAATTTCTGTTGTTTTTCACGGAACTCCTTAGGAGACAGATGCTGAGCAATTCCATCAAAATCCCAGGCCCATATTCCCGGAGCCATGCTGAAAACCAGGAAAAACAATATGACTATTCTTTTCAATTCCATCTATTCTATCAGTTGTTTTAATCCAAACTTGCATCCGAGAGATACATATACAACGAGTAATCGTCCAGCATAGAGCCGCTGACTACCTCATTGATATACTCATCGGACACCATCTCCAACTCGGTATCCAAAGCCATACGGTCCTCTACAGGACGATGATCCGTAGAAGCCACACGTATAATAAGAGCC
>DALZBD010000020.1:0-17310 GCA_031977515.1 Bacteroides sp.
GACAGGATCGCACCTGTGAGAAGTATAGGCGTTTGGTTTGTTTTTCTTTTACTGATCGGTTGCGGGGTAGGAGCAGACAAAGCCATTACGGAAAAGGGAGCAGGACTTCTCACCTTTACCAATGAACCGGAGATAGCCGGATATACGGTGACTACGGAGTTACAGACCGAAGCTCATGAATCGGGTGAAGATACGGATCATTACCTGATGTCTGTTACAGAGGTCAGGGACGAAGCAGGGGAGTTGATACTCCGTAGAAACGGCGACTATCTGATCGAAGTGTTCTCACCCCGTTACAAGACCCGTGAAGGCATACATGTAGGTATGTCCCTCAGGAAAGCACTCCGGAAACTGAAGATAAAGGAACCTGAGTTTTACAATCCCTGGCCTACGGCAGAGTTTGTTTTCGAAAAAGGACTGATCGGTTTTTCTGTGCATGCCCGTGATCTGGAAGGGGGAGAGCAGGCTTTTTATGAGTACAACCTGCATCCTTATGACATGAAAGCAGATTGCTTTCATCCGGATGCCCGGATTGCAGTGATCCGTATTCGCAGACCCTGATCTTTTATCAATAATAACACACTTATAAAAATAGTATGGCAGTAATCAAACCGTTTAAAGGAATCCGTCCGCCACAGAATCTGGTGGAAGAGGTAGCTTCCCGTCCGTATGACGTATTGAATTCAGAAGAGGCTCGTGAAGAAGCGGGCGGAAATGAAAAGTCGCTTTACCGTATTATCAAACCGGAGATCGATTTTCCGGTAGGAACCGATGAACACGATGAATGTGTATACGAGAAAGCCGCCGAGAATTTCCATAAATTCCGGAAAGAAGGATGGCTGGTGCAGGATGATACGGAAAACTACTACATCTATGCCCAGACAATGAACGGAAAGACCCAGTACGGGCTGGTGGTAGGTGCGTATGTACCCGATTACATGAATGGTGTGATCAAAAAACATGAACTCACCCGCCGTGACAAAGAGGAAGATCGCATGAAGCATGTACGTGTGAACAATGCGAACATCGAACCGGTATTTTTCGCCTATCCCGACCGGGAAGAGTTGGATACGATCGTGAAGAAGTATACTTCACGGCCTCCTGTCTATGATTTCATTGCTCCAGGAGATGGTTTTGGGCATACTTTCTGGATCGTAGATCAGAAAGAAGATATAGAAGCAATTACCCAGGCTTTTGCCGCAATGCCTGCTCTTTATATTGCCGACGGACATCACCGCAGTGCTGCTGCGGCACTGGTAGGGGCGGAGAAAGCTGCGCAGAATCCTGCTCATAGAGGAGATGAAGAATACAACTACTTCATGGCTGTTTGCTTTCCGGCAAGCCAGTTGACCATTATCGACTACAACCGCGTGGTGAAAGACCTGAATGGCCTGACAGCAGAGGAATTCCTGAAAGCTTTGGAAAAAAACTTCGTTGTGGAAGAGAAGGGTACAGAGATCTATAAACCCGCTGCTTTGCACAATTTTGCTCTCTATCTGGAAGGCAAATGGTACAGCCTGACTGCCCGCCCAGGTACGTATGACGACAACGATCCGATAGGTGTATTAGATGTTACTATCTCTTCCAATCTGATTCTGGATGAAATTCTTGGAATCAAAGACCTGCGTTCGGACAAGCGAATCGATTTTGTCGGTGGTATCCGTGGACTCGGAGAATTGAGCAAGCGTGTGGATAGTGGAGAGATGAAAGTAGCACTGGCGCTTTATCCCGTTTCTATGAAACAACTGATGGACATTGCAGATACGGGTAATATCATGCCTCCGAAGACTACCTGGTTTGAACCCAAACTTCGTTCGGGACTGGTGATCCATGAACTCGACTAATCAATTGATATATCATTATATTATCATCTATAGATCATAGCGTTTCATAAATAATGTCTATAGACCTCTTTTACAAATACCCGGAGAATATGTTTTTATTTCCCGGGTATTTTCTTTTTCTTAAAATTTTCTGTGTTTTTTGCCTTCACGCTTTCACTGAAGGTGTAAGTCGTTGTTAATAGGTTACTTACGGTGAAGATAGCTTTGTTTTGGGTGGATTCACCTGCCTTCACGCCTTCACACGGTGTGTCGTCCTGATTTTGGGGACAATCCCTTACTCTGGATCCATTCTTCTTACCTCTGGAGGTAATGTGTTGTAAATCAAAACACAACAACTATTTGCCTAATAAACATTCAACATTTTCTCTACCTATAGGCCTGATCCCAATCTCTTCTTCTCTGGCCGGGACACAATCTTCTTAGCATCAGGCCTCTATAGAAAAAGGCGAAATAATACCGGAAAGCGTATAGCTTTCCTCCATCTCCCCTGCCTATCTTATTTTTCCCATAGGCAGACACTGTACAACTCAGTTGCTTATTCGCTCTTTGCCTATTGTATATTCTGCATCCCACCCGGTGGGATCAAGGTCCCAGCCCGTGGGACCAAAGTGCCACCGGGTGGGACATTAGTCCCACGGGCTGGGACGCAGAATAACCTTACTGCATGTATAGCAAACTCAGTAGGCTTGCAGCGTACAACCCTATTACAAAGAGAGAACAAGACACTGGCTTATTCCGATGCTGTTGATTCTTCTTCATTTCAGGTAAACTCCTCTCCTGAAATAACGAAGATTCAACAGGATCAGCACGATACAAATAGATAATGGATGAAAATATTCAATGAAAAAAGTAAGATTGTCAAGGAAATGGTGCTGAATAGGCTCTTCTTCACTTTAGTTGAATAGCTTCTTTTTTATGAGGATATAGTCAGAGTCGTTCCGATCAGCAATACTGTTTCAATTAAAGGAAATTATATTCCTGTAGAAATTCCTTCTATGGATAGAAAAGAAAATGTTTTACCTAAAAGTGTGATAAAACTCCTCCTCTCTATTTGTAGGGGCTAAATAATCCCTATTTAATAGGGGAACTTTTCAACAAAATGATGAAGACTCCCCAAATCAGGACGAATATACCGTGTGAAGGCGTGAAAGCAGGTGAAACTACCCAAAAACAGGTTGTCTTCACAGTAATAAGAACATTATCAGATATTTATCTGTAGGGTGAAGGCGTGAAGGTAAAAAACACAAAAAAACTAAGTATGACTCGTCCTGAAAATGGTTGACTTGATTGTAATATGAGGATAAAAACTTTAAACTTCCGTATATAGATTCAGATAATTTCCGAATTTATGTACTTTTGTAACATGGCAGCAGATACATATACGACTATAACCGGGATTGCCGAAGGCATATACACAGAAAAGCGGAGTAAATTTCTTGCTTTTGCCATTCCTGTACGCAGTGTAAAGGAGATAAAAGAGCATCTCGAAATCTTTCAGAAGAAATACTACGATGCCCGGCACATCTGTTATGCTTATATGCTGGGACATGAGCGGAAAGATTTCCGTGCCAATGACAATGGAGAGCCTTCCGGTACTGCGGGTAAACCCATTCTGGGGCAGATCAACTCGAATGGATTGACTGATATATTGGTGGTCGTGATCCGCTATTTTGGCGGCATCAAGCTGGGAACCGGTGGCCTGATCGTGGCCTATAAAGCGGCGGCGGCCGAGGCAATCGGTGCGGCAGAGTTTACAGAAAAGACCGTAGACGAAGAGGTGACTGTCTGTTTTGAATATCCTTTTATGAACGATATCATGCGTATTGTCAAAGAGGAAGAACCGGAGATCGTCAGTCAGTCTTACGAAACAGACTGTGTGATGACTTTGCGTATCCGCCAGTCTGCTATGCCCCGGCTTCGGGCGCGATTGGAAAAGGTCGATACTGCACGATTGCCGGAGATGGATTGACGGTATGTTCCTGATTCTGATTCTGTGAAGACTTTATAAATTTTCCGCGAATACATGCGGGGTTATCAGGAAACTTGTATCTTTGCAGCCGTCGAAGCACATTTATCATGAACATAAAGAGAACATTATCAGCAATTTTGTGGTTGGTAGCCACTTTCTCACTCTTACAGGCACAGGAGGAGAAGGCTCCCAATGATATACCCATTCCCTGGTATTCTCAGAAAATTACGGGCTGTCCGTATGCGCATTGTTCACTGGCCTCTTCTCTTATGGTCTTCGACTATTACAAAGGCTATACGGTAGATCGTCAGCGTGGAGCCAGGGAAGCTGAGCAGAAACTCGTAGAATATCAGAAAGAATATTTTATGAAAAAACGGGCTCCCTTCCGGCGTCGTACCTCCATTGCACAAGGAGGGTATTATGCCTTTGAAATAGATTCCCTTTCCCGTTATTATGAAGATATGGTCAGTGCCGAGATCTTTACCAATAAAGACTATAAAGTCTTGAAAGAATATATCGATCAGGGCATTCCCGTACTTATCAATGTCAGATACCGCAGTTCTACTACCGGACTGATACCCGGCAATCACGGGCACTGGATGGTGCTGCGCGGGATGACCGATACCCATGTCTGGATCAACGACCCGGGACGCTCTACGGATATGCGCAGCAAAGGGGAAAACCGCAAATATCCCATCCGCAGAGAGCGTGGCAATCCTTCGTGGTTCGATGGATGCTGGACCGGACGTTTCATTGTCATTACTCCCAAAGACAGGAGCTATGCTGCTCTGGCACGTGCCAAACAACCCACTCCGCTGGACGAATCCATGGTGATACCTCCTTCTTTTTCTTTTTCTTTCCCGGAACTTCCGGTGACTATAATTCAGTGATCTCCTAAAACTACAAGAAATATATGGCTTTTACAGCAACTAAACGGGAGTGGAGTGAACTCTACACCTTTTTTCGCTTGCTTGCAGACGGTACTTTGTCTGTGGGCGACCCTCAACTTCGCAAATCAGATACCCCTGCATGGCCTATAGCCATGATACAGCGGGAAGAGCACGACGGTACCCGTCGCTATTATATAGAGAAAGATATCATCCGGATCGAAGGAACAAGTGGTAGCAAACGTTTTCCCCGGGAGGCCTTTGGCGCAGTGGCAGATCTTATTCTGGAGGCTGTAAAGAGTTGTTCAGAGGCTGAAGTACCTTCTCCCGAAGATGTGGAAGCCTTTCTGGATGCTCTTTCTATCTACCATCTGGAAGCATCTGCCACAGATCGTACTGATCTGTCTGTTGCCTGTTGGCATCCTGAAGCTCCCCTGATGGGATTTACTATCTATTCCCGCATGGGAAAGATGAAGCCTTTGCTGGATGGCGGACGGGTGGCCAATCTGAAACTGGAAGTCGTTGGCAACAAACTTCCCAACCCCACAGTCCACAAAATCAATGGTCTGGAGTCTGCCAACGAAGTTGCAGACCGTATGTCGATGCTTGAAGGGTTGGGATGTACCTTGAAATATGTCGATGTAGCTGACCGTGTATTTCGATGCAACCTGCAGATGATCGATCTGCATTTTCCACGCCTGCTGGCAGAAACCTTGCGTCTGATGCATCTGGATGGAATAATGAGAGTTTCTGAACTTACTGAAGCCATAAAACAAGTCAATCCGCTGAAGATCAAAGATGAACTGATCAGCAAACACGGCTTTTATGAGTACAAAATGAAACAGTTCCTTGTTGCATCAGCATTGGGGATGCGTCCGGCGAAAATATATACAGGGCAGGATTCTGCCATTGAAGGTATGTTGATCGTGGATGGAAAAGGAGATATCTTCTCCTATCACAAGTCGGATCGTGACAATCTGGAAGAATTCCTCTATCGCAATACCCGTTTTGAGAAAGGAGATACAGAAAAAGATCATTACGGTTTTGTAGAACGCGAGAATGGGGTATACTATTTCAAACTCAACGCGAAGATAGGGCTCGTCAAACGATAAAACAATCAAATAAGTCAGGACTATGGATAACAATGAAGTACTGAAAGCCATTCACGAGCGGCGGAGTATTCGCAGTTTTACCTCTCAGCCGATACCTGTAGAAGATATACACCTTATTCTGGAGGCTGCCCGTGTGGCACCCAGTGGAATGAACGGTCAGACGTGGCATTTTACAGCTATACAGGATGAGGAAAAACTGGCCGAACTCAACCGACGCATTAAAGTAGCCTTTTCCGAAAGTACTGAAAAACGTTTGCAGGAGCGCGGAACCAGTCAGTCGTATTGCTGCTATTATCATGCTCCCGCTTTGGTCATTGTATCCAATGAACCGACCCAATGGTGGGCAGGTATGGACTGTGCATGTGCCCTGCAAAATATATTCCTTGCTGCACATTCGCTCCAGATAGGTTCCTGCTGGATCAATCAACTGGGCACTACCTGTGATCATCCGGTTGTAAGGGAATATCTCACAGCTTTGGGAGTCCCCACAGACCATACAGTATATGGTTGCGCCGCATTGGGATATGCGGATAGTTACCCGAAAGAGCGTAAGTTGCAGGAGGGAACAATCACCATAGTGGAATGATCTGTGTGATTATGGATCTGTTCCGTCAATTAATTGGGGTTAGTTTTTATACTATAAAAAGAGATCTTATTCATCCGTAAAAATAAATACAGCAACGAATCATGTGCTATTAGTAACCACTTCTCTCCATACTGGTTACCAATTAAAAAATAATTGCCCGAAAAAGGCAATTATTCAGATACGGCTTCTCATGACGAGAAGCCGTTTTTTTGTGAGAATGCAAAATGAAACTTTGAGATTGTCTCTTGTATGTTATAAATATGGAAGGTAAAAGATATTCTGTAAAAAAAGAAAAAGGTTAGGAAATGAAATTATTTTTTATTTTATTTGTTGCGTTTTATTTTGTCAATGTTTAACAATTAAACCATTTAAATATATCCTGGATAACGGTTTGGTCGTATAATCATTTACATCAAAAGCTTCAACATGGAACACATTAAAACCATTATGTTATGAAAATTTTAGAAAGCAAGTCTGTTATTATTACAGGAGCAGCCGGAGGGCTGGGGTTAGGAGTAGCCAGGGAATGTCTGGCATGTGGAGCACGGGTCACATTGGTAGACTGCAACGAAACAGAGTTGGATAAAACAGTACAGGATCTTAGGCTGGAGTATCCAGGTGCGGAGATATTGAAAGTCGTTGCTGATGTTTCCCGGGAGGAGCAGGTAAAGGCGTATGTGGATCAGACACTTAAAGCCTATGGTAGGATTGATGGTTTGTACAACAATGCCGGAATTGAAGGACGACAGGCACCTGTCGCTGAATATAAAGTGGACATCTTTAAAAAAGTGGTAGATATAAATCTGATGGGAGTTTATTACGGTCTGCGATATGTATTACCTGTCATGAAAGCACAGGGATGGGGACGTGTGGTGAATGTGTCATCTGTAGGTGGTGTACAGGCAGTCGCAAATCAGATCGCTTACAGTGCGACGAAAAGTGCTGTCTCGGGAATGACCCGATCTGCGGCATTGGACTATGGGCAGTATGGTGTACTTACCAATGCCATAGCCCCCGGTCTGATTGTTACCCCGATGGCAGCAGAATCTTATCGTCAGATCGATCCGGTGGAACCAGAGAAGGTGGAAGAGGGATTTGCTGCTATGAATCCGATGAAGAGACTGGGCAAGCCCGAGGAGGTTGGGAAAGTCGTAACCTTCTTGTTGAGTGATGCCTGTAGCTACATCAACGGACAAGTAATTGTGATAGACGGTGGTCAGACTGTAGCCTATTTTAAATAAGTGCCACATAAACGCCTGTACACAAGCCACAGACATGTGCCCCGGAAGGGCAATAGTTCATAGCCTGAAATAAAAGGGTGGATTGTAGGATTTTTTCTCATAGGATAATTTCTTGAACTGTATCAGAAACTCTAATTCTTTTGCATCTAACTCTTCTTCGGGATTTGTAACCATAGAGTGATCATAATTCGCGATGTAAGATTCTTCAACGAATTTATGTTCGAGGTAGTTTAAGGCTGTATTTTTAGCTATCCTGTATATATAGGCACTAAATGAACGGATATTGAGACTTCTTTCGCGGTTTTCCCATATTTTCAAAAATATATCCTGAGATAATTCTTCCGCAATGGTTTCCGATTTTATCAGGTGGGGGATGAAATATTTCATGAAGATTGAGCGAAACGCTTCATGGTCTCGCATGGCTGTTCGTTCAAAGTTATTCATATCCTCCTGTTGTATCATTTAAGTCTGAAGTTTGATTGGACAAAGACAAAATTAGGATCTATTAACACACAGGAGCTGTGTAGACTGTTAAAATTAGCCGGGACAGAGAAAAGGTATACAGAATTTGATGGTTTCAATCTCTCTTTTACATATTATTTGATTGAAAAATGATGGGTCAATCCTGTTTTCTCTGATCAGAGTATCTTTTTATCTCTTTCCCTTATAATCTAATAATAAATTAATCAGTCTATTTTGTGCCTGTTTAAATTTTACTCGTTACTTTATTCAGACGCGAGGGTTGGATGCATCAGTTGGAGATGTAAGGGTTGGAGACGCAAAGTATTGCGTCTCTACAAGTGGGTGTTTTCTGAATGTGATGTACGTGTAGAGACGCAATACTTTGCATCTCATAGACAAAAAAGGAAAAAAGGTGTCTGTTTTTCAGACACCTTCATTCACGTAAGGGTATTCTTTTTCCAAAAATGGTTGTATAATTTTTCAGATCAGTCGAATGCCCCGTAGCGGGTAGGCAGGAGTTTACGATCACCCAGGGTATTATCTACCCGTGCCACATTGACCCAGAACTTATTGTCCCGTACAGACTCCATCGGATAGGCTGCCTGTTCACGGGTGTAACAGTGGTTCCAGTTGTCGCTTACGATCTCATACTCCGGATGAGGGGCATTGATCAGTACATTATCCTCTTTACGGGCTGGGTCGGAAGCTACTTCCTGTATTTCGTTCCAGATATGGAGCATGGCCGATACGAAATTGTCCAATTCGGCCAGGCTTTCGCTTTCCGTAGGTTCGATCATCAATGTGCCGTGTACCGGGAAGGAGAGGGTAGGAGCATGATAACCATAGTCCATCAGGCGTTTGGCAATGTCATTCTCGCTGATGCCTGTTTCCTGAAAGATCCTGCGGCATTCGAGGATCATCTCATGACCCACAAAACCATTGACTCCGCGGTATACCGTGCCATACGTATTCTCCAGGCAGGCAGCCAGGTAGTTGGCACTGAGAATGGCTATACGTGTAGCTTCGGTGAGGCCTTTCGCACCCATCAGTCGGATGTATCCGTAGGTGATAGGCAGGATGCCCGCGCTGCCGAAAGGTGCTGCGGAAACTTCATTTTGCGGGTTGCCTGTAGCCACATGGCCCGGCAGGAAAGGTGTCAGATGCTCTGCCACACAGATCGGACCTACGCCCGGACCTCCTCCACCGTGGGGAGAGGCGAATGTCTTGTGCAGGTTGAGGTGACATACGTCTGCTCCGATCACTCCCGGATTGGTGAGTCCTACCTGTGCATTCATATTGGCACCGTCCATATACACCTGCGCGCCCAGCGCATGGATCAGTTCGCATATCTCTTTGATATCTGTTTCAAAGATGCCGTGTGTAGAAGGATAGGTGATCATCAGTGCAGCCAGGTCGTCCCGGTTTTCCTCCGCTTTGGCACGCAGGTCGTCCATATCCACATTCCCATTGGCATCGCACGCGCAGATCACGGTAGAATATCCGCATTGGATGGCCGAAGCCGGATTGGTTCCGTGTGCCGATGCCGGGATCAGTATTTTGCTGCGATGTCCCTGTCCGATGCTTTCGAGGTAAGAACGGATCACCCGCAGCCCTGCATATTCTCCGGCAGCTCCAGAGTTGGGTTGCAGGCTCACCCCGTGCATACCTGTAATTACTTTCAGGTCTTCGCTCAGGCGGTCGATCAATTCCCGGTAGCCCTGAGCCTGATCTTCCGGTACCAGCGGGTGGATGTGCATCCAGCACGCATTACTCAATGGTAGCATTTCAGAAGCAGCGTTGAGTTTCATAGTACAGGAGCCCAGCGAGATCATGGATTGCGTCAGCGAGATATCTTTGCGGTCGAGACGTTTGATGTAACGCATCATCTCGGTCTCCGTATGGTAGCGCCGGAATATTTCATGGGTAAGGAAACTGCTGCTGCGCTGCAGAGGTGTGGGTAGTTTTCGCACTTCCGGTACATCTTCTACCTTCTCACAGTCTTTTTCCGCGGCTATGGCAAAGATACACAACAGTACATTCACAGCGGCCAGATCCGTACTCTCGTCGATACTCAGACCCACATCACCATTTTCGAAATAGCGCAGGTTCACCTCTTTGCTCAGGGCTATAGTGCGTATCTGCTGGGCAGTCACTGTATCGGGAAGTTCAAACCGGAGCGTATCGAAGTATACCTCGTTTGTCTGTTTGTAGCCCAGTTTAGTTACTTCCTTTTCCAGTAATACAGCTATGCTATGTATGCGTGAAGCAATGGTAGTCAGCCCTTCGGCACCGTGGTATACAGCATAGAAACCCGCCATCGTGGCCAGTAGTGCCTGTGCCGTACAGATGTTGGAGGTCGCCTTTTCACGTTTGATATGCTGTTCGCGGGTCTGGAGTGCCATGCGGTAGCAGAGTTTTCCGTATTTGTCTTTAGACAGTCCGATGATGCGTCCCGGTACACTGCGTTTGTATTCATCACGTGTAGCGAAATAAGCAGCTGAAGGACCGCCATAAAACATAGGTGTACCCATACGCTGGGTAGTGCCGAATACGATATCCGCATCCCATTCTCCGGGAGGGGTTAGCAACACCAGACTCAGCAGATCGGCTGCTACAGCCACTTTGCAACCTGCTTCGTGAGCCTGCCGGGTGAATTCCCTGTAATCTTCCACCCTGCCGTTGCCGCCGGGATATTGCAATACACATCCGAACACCTCCGGGGTAAAGCTGAAATCCTTGTAGTTGCCCGTACGTATCTCAATACCTTGCGGGATGGCCCGGGTAGTGATCACTGCAAGTGTCTGAGGAAATACACGCTCGTCTATAAATACCACGTTGGCACCTGCTTTCTGCTTGTCCCGGGAACGTATCCCATACATCATGGTCACAGCTTCCGCTCCTGCGGTAGCCTCGTCGAGCAGGGAGCAGTTGGCCAGTGGCATGGCAGTAAGGTCCGATACCATGGTCTGGAAATTCATCAGCGCTTCCAGTCTCCCCTGCGACACCTCGGCCTGATAGGGGGTATATGAGGTATACCATACCGGATTTTCGAACACATTGCGCTGGATCACGGGAGGAGTGATGGTATTGTACCATCCCATCCCTATATAGGAAGTATAGATCCGGTTGCGTGAAGCCATCTCCGCAATGTGTTTGCCATATTCATATTCACTCATGGCTTCGGGAAGCGGCATCAGGGATTTCAGACGGATATTCGCGGGGATAGTCTGGTCGATCAGGCTGTTCAGTGAAGCCACACCGATCTTTTCGAGCATAACGGCTGCATCCTGTTCGGTAATGCCTATGTGCCTTTGGGGGAAGGAGTCGGTTTTCATTTGGTATAAGTTTATAGGTTTGTTATTATCTGAAGAATGGGTTTTCTGCTTTTTCGGCACCTATGCTTGTGGGGGCTCCGTGTCCGGGGTAGACCACTGTTTCGTTGGGAAGCACGAAGAGTCTGCTACAGATATTTTCGCGGAGTTCGTCGAAGTTTCCGCCCGCCAGGTCGGCACGGCCGATGCTGCCCTGAAACAATACATCGCCTGAGAATAGGCAACCTGCTTCTTTGCAATAGTAGACCAGACTGCCCGGAGAATGACCCGGTACGTGTATGGCTTCCAGCGTAGTATTACCGAAAGTGATCAGGTCTCCGTCGTGCAGGTATTTGCCCAGGGGTACCGGCTCTTCCTGCAGGTTGAAGCCAAACATCCGACTCTGCTTGGGAGCGCTTTCGAGCCAGAATTCATCTTCCTGATTGGCTTCGGCCTGCAGACCAAACTCTTTCAGCATAAACGGGTTGCCGAAGATATGGTCGAGATGCAGATGGGTATTGAGCAGATGCCTGATTGTAAGGTTGTTGGTCAGGATGTAATTTTTCAACTTTTGTTTCTCCTCATCGTAGAAACAGCCGGGGTCTATAACGACTCCCTCTTGTGTCTCGTCCGACAGAACGTAACAGTTCACGGGAAACATATTAAACTCAAATCTTTTTATTTTCATGGTGCAGTTGCGAATGATTACACAGTTACATATACTACTTTCTTGGTCTCGAAGAAGGGCTCTTCAAACTCTTCTTTCAGGTCTTGCATCATAACTGTCTGACGGAAGGGGAGAGTTTCGTTTTGAAGTTCTCCACCTTTCAGGCAGATCAGTCCATTAGGGATTGCATTTTGCTGTACCGGGGAGATGTTTTTCCGGATGATCTTTACCAGATCTTCCAGCGGCATCACTGCCCGGCTGACAACAAAGTCGAACTTCCCTTTCTCTTCCTGTGCGCGGGCATGTCGGAAACTGACATTTTTCAGTCCAATGGCCTGCGCCACTTCACTGGCCACTTTCACTTTCTTTCCGATACTGTCTACCAGGTGGAAGTGTGTTTCGGGAAACAGGATAGCCAACGGAATACCCGGAAAGCCACCTCCGGTGCCCAGGTCCATGATCCGGCTGCCGGGGCGAAACCGGATCATCCGGGCTATACCCAGGGAGTGAAGCACATGATGAAGATATAGATTTTCGATATCTTTTCTTGAAATAACATTGATCTTGGCGTTCCAATCTGCATACAGGTCATAGAGCGCCGCAAACTGTGTGCGTTGCTCCTCTGTCAGATCGGGAAAATACTTGAGTATGATCTCCATGTAGTCGTGAAATAAATAGTTGTCAGGGATTAGCGCCGGGCGTCAGCAATAGCGGTATGGCTGCCCAGCATGTGAGATACTGTCTGATAGGGTAGCCTGATCACTACAGGACCCATCGCATACGGAGTGATCTCATATACATTGTAGTAAAATGTAATATCGTTTTTTCCCAGGTAGAAGTTCTCCGTCGGAGCCAGTTCACCTGTAGAAGAATATCCCATATCGCGCAAGGCTTCGCGGGACTCTGCTTTCTGGTCTTTCATCAGTTGTTCCCAGAGCAAGTCTGTCAGCGGGTCTGTATATTCACCTACGAATACATCATCCAGCCGGATGGGGCGCATCTGCCGGAGATCCAGGTTCAGGAATGTCTGGCTATACATGCCGTGTGCTCCACCGGAGTAGTCGGTCCATTCGTTGCTGTATACCAGCAGTTCGCCCTTGTTGAGCAGTACACGGCTGTCCACACTGCGTTGGTAGTTGTACCAGGCTCCGATCTCTCTTTGGCTGGCTCCTTTTTCGTCTTCCAACAGCATCGGCTCCAGATCGTTTTTGTATTCATGGATATAAGCGTCACGGTAGTGATTTACCGCCTCCTTGGGTTCCATTCCTACGTATTCACTGCCCAGGGCAAAAGAGAGAAGGAAGTCATTGACCTCCTGTTTCACCGTATCCGAACGGGCTTCGGATACATAAGTCAGCAATACTTTGAGGTCGCATGCCGGCCGGGCAGGGTCGGCAAACAAATGTTCACTTGCTTCTATGGAAATACTATCAAACCGGAGTGTTTCCGCTTCTGCGTTTTTGCTCATCTTGCTACCGCAGGAAAATAAAAAGCCACTTGCAGAAAGTATTATCGCAAGTAGGCTGACAGATTGATTTTTCATACGAACTTTTGCTTTATTTTCAACACTTATAAGCCGGTTCTCTACCGACAAATATAAAACTTATTCACGAATTGCACCTTATCTGAGAAGGAAAAAAACACTCTTTCTGGCTACTTAAAAATAACTGCTCGGATTTTAGTTTGGCAGACAGTTGATTGTTCTTTTCTACTACCCTCTTCTTGTCCAGAGACGCAAGGTATTGCGCCGCTACATTGTTTGTGTTTTCTTTTGAAGGTGATATACTTGTAGAGACGCAATATTTTGCGTCTCAAACGTCTTACTCCTATACCTCAAACGCCAATGTTTCAAACAACTCACTTCTGAAAAACAGGGAAACAAACAAAATCGCAACAATTATTCAGTCGGTTTCTCTCTTTCATCCATTGTAAGAAAAAGTATAAATTTATAGAATTTTAAACAGCGTTTGCTGACTATTGTTTGGGAAAAGAGCGTATATTTGCACTTACGATGAAGTGGTTTCGCTACATATCCGTTTTCTTTCTTTGCTCATTGGTGATCTATACCGGAGCGGGGGTGGCCCTGATGCAGTTTTGCTGTCAGGGTTGTCGGGATATGCAGGCAGACCATAACCTGTTTTGTCAGATGCAGTCCCGTGCAATCTCAGACGGTGGCTGCTGCGGGACGGTAAAGACCCAATCGCCATGTTGTTGTTCGGTATCTGCCGATTGCAATGCTACAGACGATACACAAAGAGCATCGGAAGAAACCTGCTCGGTAGAGATCTACAGACCCGACTGGCTCAAACAGGTATTTTCTCCTGAGGTATCCCTGCCGGTATGTGATCTCCGGATAGCTCTTCTTCCTGCATTTCATGGGGAGGCAGACTTTTATGTCCTGCAGCCGGTGCATACAGGATCTCATGCTCCACCTCTGCCCGGAAGGAGATACCTGGCCCTCTACTCCACTCTTCTGATTTAGCCTCTCTTTACGGGACGGTTGCGATGTGCTGCTGTTCCGATCCGGATCGTGCAATAAATTCAACGGTGATCTTACGATACACAATTGTCTTTTATTGCGATAGAGATGTATATTGTTTTTTACAACAAACAACTTTGCACAAGAGGATAAATAATCAGGGAAAGAGGCTTCCGGTTTGTTTCATTTGTTATCCACCGGATCTTTATCTCTGCATACAGTCCGAAACAGACGATGATCTCCCTCTCTCTTGTGTAGCTAAACAGAAATTTTATATGAAATATATTCTATTACTTATCTTATTTATAACTCCCTCTCTGTATGCGCAGGTCAGTGGCAGGGTCACCGATCCAACGGGAGATCCGTTGCCCGGTGCCAGTGTGGTGTGGCTGGGAAGTAAACAGGGTACCACGACTTCTGCCGACGGACATTTTTCTCTTCCCGATGTGGCAGCAAGCCGGCAACTGGTCGTCAGTTTCATCGGTTATGAGAGTGACACCGTGCGTGTTCAGGCTTCGGGAGATGAGTTGCACATTGTGCTTCGTGAAGGGGTACAGCTCGAAGAGGTCAACATCACTACCCGGCGACTGGGTACCATGAAATTGCGTAGCAGTGTATTGAATGAAGACATGATCAGCAGCGCGGAACTTACCCGGGCAGCGTGTTGCAACCTCGGGGAGAGCTTCCTGACCAATCCTTCGGTAGATGTCAGCTACTCGGATGCGGCTACAGGTGCCAAACAAATCCAGCTGCTGGGGCTTTCGGGTACGTATGTGCAGATGCTGACGGAAAATATCCCGAACTATCGGGGAGCGGCTGCGCCTTTTGGTCTGGGATATATCCCTGGTCCGTGGATGGAAAGTATCCAGGTCTCCAAGGGAAGTGCCTCTGTGAAGAATGGCTATGAAGCGATCACCGGACAGATCAATGTGGAATTTAAAAAACCTCAGCACCCGGAAGCAGATAAGGTAGCCGTCAATCTTTTTGCCGCTACTACCAATCGCTTCGAGGCAAATGCGGATGCGACCATGAAGCTGGGCTCGCGTTGGAGCACTACTTTATTGACGCATTATGAAAACGAAACGAAGATGCATGATGCCAACGACGATGGGTTTGCAGATCTGCCCCGGGTAGAACAGTACAACGTCTGGAACCGTTGGGTATATATGGGAGACAGGTATGTATTTCAGGCTGGTATCAAAGCATTGTCGGATCGTCGCAGGAGCGGTCAGGTGTCTCACGGTGGCGGGGAGATACATACTCCTTATGAAGTGGATATCCGGGCAGACCGGTACGAGTTCTTTGCAAAGAATGCATATATACTGGATAAAGTGAAGGGTACGAATGTGGCTTTGATGCTTTCGGGTAGTACCCATCGCCAGGATGGTGTGTACGGACATAAGATATACGATGTGGATCAGAACAATTTCTATGCCTCTCTGCTTTATGAGACGCAGTGGAGACAGGGACACAATCTGTCGGCCGGACTTAGCTTCAACTACGATGGATTCGATGAGCGTTATCGGTTGGAGAATACCGAGCTTGCAGACAGAGAGAAACGATTTGTAAAAGAAGGAGTGTCCGGAGCTTATCTGCAGTATACCTGGGACATCAGCGACAGGCTGACGCTGATGGCTGGTCTGCGTGGGGATTACAGCAACGAGTATCAGTTCTTTGTCACTCCGCGCGCGCATGTCAAATACAATCCCAATGAGTATCTGTATTTCCGTTTGTCCGCTGGTAAAGGCTATCGTACCACACACGTACTGGCGGAGAATAATTATTTGCTGGCAAGCAGCCGCCGGATCGTGATTGATCCGAAACTGGAGCAGGAGGAGGCGTGGAACTATGGCCTTAGTGTTTCCACCTATCTGCCCCTGTGGGGAAAGATACTGAATGTGAATGCGGAATACTTCTATACCAATTTTCGCCGGCAGGTGGTAGTGGATGTAGATACGGACCCGCATGCGGTATATTTTACCAACCTGGACGGCCGTTCCTATTCGCATGTGATGCAGTTGGAAGCGAACTATCCGGTACTAAAGGGATTGACACTGACAGCAGCCTATCGTCTGACGGATGTGAAGTCGACCTACGGTGGAGTGCGCAAGGAGAAACCGCTGACCGGGAAATACAAAGGGTTGCTCACAGCCTCTTACCAGACCCCGTTGGGATTGTGGCAATTCGATGCTACCCTTCAGCTGAATGGGGGAGGGCGAATGCCTGCTCCCTATGTGTTGGACAATGCAGGGACTCTCTCCTGGAAAGAACGCTACAGTGGGTTTGAACAGTTGAGTGCGCAGGTGACCCGCTATTTCCGTCACTGGTCTGTGTATGTAGGAGGAGAGAACCTGACCAACTTCCGGCAGAGCAATCCGATCATAGATGCCGCCAATCCGTGGGGAGATCGTTTTGATGCGACCATGGTATGGGGGCCTGTGCACGGGATCAAAGGATACATTGGGGTGAGGTTCAATCTGGCAAGGAACTAAGAGATTTACGATGTACTAATTTACGATGTACGATTGGAATAATGTGAGATGTATATGATAAGAAAACTATCTGTAGCCCTGTAAGGGCGTTACAACCTAGCCCAGGGTAAGTGAGCGTAGAGAATCGGAGCGAGTGTCACCCTGGGTCTTAATGATGTAGTGAGCAATTAGTGCTGTAAGTACTAACTGTAAAATGTGTATTATAAACCCAGGGTGGCGTTTGTTTCACCTTCGCTACCGCTACGGTTTCACTGCACTTA